>JBNKNM010000135.1:0-14665 GCA_050293845.1 Pseudobacteriovorax sp.
CTTTGACGCTCCGTCCTCCCTCTTAGTATTTGGGGGACTTTTTTATTTAATTTCATGGATTTGACGCTCCGTCCTCCCTCTTTTCTCCCTCTTTCTCCGTCCTCCCTCTTATATTTAATTTCATGGCTTTGACGCTCCGTCCTCCCTCTTATGACGCTCCGTCCTCTCTCTTCTCTCTCTTCGTCCTCTCTCTTCTTTCGTCCTCTCACTTCTAAGGCTTTGACGCTCCGTCCTCTCTCTTCCTCTCTTCTAAGGCTTTGACGCTCCGTCCTCTCTCTTTCTCTCTTTTCTCCCTATTTCTCTCTCTTCTTTCTCTCTCTTCTTTTTCTCTCTTCTCTCTCTTCGTTCTCTCTTTCTCTTCTTGACGCTCCGTCCTCCCTCTTTTTCCCTCTTTTTTCTCTTCTTGACGCTCCGTCCTCCCTCTTTCTCCCTCTTTCCTGCAATTATATATTTACTAGGCTATGGTTTTAAAAACGTTGAAAAACGCTAGTTCTCATAAAAACGAAGATACCACAAACGTACAGCGTCAAGCTAGATAGGGAAGGGACTATGAACTAGGCCGACTTGCGATATAAGCTATAACGATAAGGCCGATGATACCAACCACTATCTTTACCGCCATGAGGGGTATAAAAAATACTACACTCGGGGGGAAGGTTAATAAGATAGTGATAATGGCAATGATCTTATTTTTTTTATCAATAGAACCACGCTCTTTCCAATTTCTCAGGGGGGGCCCCATATAGGGATGGTTCATGATCCAATTATAGAACCGGATAGATGACCGAGCATACAAAGCTGCAGCCAGCAGTACAAACGGAGTCGTTGGTAAAAGGGGAAGAAAAATCCCTATGACTCCTACCAGGAGCAATAAACCACTCAATAACACCATGAAAACCCGCATAGGTTTTGAAGGTACGAGTTTGACTTCATGACTGTAGTCGATCATTGGTGATTGTCTCTTTTTCTTCAAAAGTATCTCTAAGCTCATAATAAAATGAATATCCTCTCACACCTTACCTGTGAAATACTACTCATAATATGTAATAAACGCAATAACTGTTCCAAGATCTGATCGAGACAGTGCAGTACAAGTAATAATTGTAAACACAACACAATAGTTCACGAAAATTGGAAGTAAATTTAGCTCCCTCCCCTATCGTATTAAAGTATTTCGCGTCTCCAACACTCTATAATTTCAGGGCTTTAAAGTGCAAAAAAAAATTTACCCACAGTTGAAGAAAATCACTAATGAAATCTCCTATCCAGCCGAGTGTATGGATTACATAGACTGAGGAAGAAATCATGTTCATTCGTTTACTCGCTATCATCTTTGCTCTTATAGTTTTCGACTCCGCGTATAGCTATGATTTAGTAAAACTTAAAAAAGAATATCAGCGACCAGGCAGCATTCCTAATCCAGAAGATAACAGCTATTCTAAAGCCAAGTATGACTTAGGCTGGAAGCTTTTCTTTGATCCCAGGTTATCTCGCTCAAACTTTATTTCCTGTGCTACCTGCCACAACCCAGGCTTTGCATGGGGTGACGGCATGACTACAGGTACAGGCCATGACATGAAAAAGCTTACACGGCGTACACCAACCATTCTTAACCTGGCGTGGGGCGGCCCCTATATGTGGGATGGTAGGGCTGAAACATTGGAAGAGCAAGCTTTAGGACCTATACAGGCCAATGCCGAGATGAACCTACCCATGCCAAAATTATTAAACAAGTTAAAAGATATAGAAGGCTATAGCCCTCTTTTTGCCAAGGCTTTTGGTGATGAAAAGATCACTCCAAAAAGAATTGCTAAAGCTATAGCTGTTTTTGAGCGGACCATCGTATCCGGTGAAGCCCCATTCGATCGATGGATTAAAGGAAACGAAAAAGCTATCTCATCATCGGCTAAAAAAGGTTTTGCATTATTTAATGGAAAAGCCAAATGCGCCGAATGCCATTCAGGATGGCGCTTTACCGACGATGGATTCCACGATATTGGCGTCAAATCAAACGATATCGGAAGAGCCAAAATTATTCCCGGAATCGATGTTTTGAAACATGCTTTCAAAACCCCAACTCTTCGTAATATCGCTCAACGAGCACCTTATATGCATAACGGCTCAGAAAAAAACCTAGCAACAGTCGTTGAACTTTACAATTCTGGAGGCCATATGAAGCGCCCTAATCTTTCGCCCAGTATCAAAAAATTAAACTTAACTAAGTTGGAAAAGCAGCAACTTTTAGAATTTTTGAAAACATTAACCAGTGACGATAAACCCATAGCTGTTCCGGTTCTTCCATTATAAGGAGTCCTTGTAATGACAAATAGCACAAGTTATAAATTAATAATATTAACTCTTTTAGCCAGTTCTTATGCTCAGGCTGAGCATTTAATTGGACAAAAGAATAAAACTTTTAGTAAAGAAAAAATTGTCATAAAAGCGGGTGAAAGCATAAAGTTTATGAATGATGACGGCGTTGCTCACAACGTATTTTCTGCTACCACCGGGAAAAAATTCAACCTTAAGATCCAAGATCCTGGAACAGAGAAAAGCATAAAATTCGAAAAAAAAGGCGAAGTCAATGTGCGTTGTGCTATTCACCCTAAAATGAAATTAAAGGTAATAGTAGAATGAAAACTTACTTAATAAATATTACGATCATAGCTCAGATAACTCTACTATTCTCTATGCCATCGTTTGCTAAACAAGCGGTAGAAATCAACCTTTCTACCAATGGTGATGATATCTCATTTGATAAAAAAGAAGTTAATGTTAAGTACGGAGATGAAATTTTTATAACCTTCAAAAATAAGGCATCAAAAGATTCTCATATCATACACAATATTGCTATCGTAACAGTAGGAGGTCTTACCAATCTCATGAAGACTCTCCAAAAAAGCAACTATGAAATAAATTCAATAAAATCCAATAAGGACCTTATCGCCTTGTCAAAGGACCTTCCGCCCGGAGAGCAAGATACCATTCGCATCAATCCGAAAAAGCCAGGAAAATATATCTATGTCTGCCTTATGGCTGGCCATGGAGACTTGTTTGATATGACAGGCTACCTCATAGTTAAAAAATAACCTATCTCGATTCTTACCCCATTATCTGAGAGCTGCGCTTTCCTCATCATCAGTAGTGGGAGTGGTCTCATCTTCTTCTATAGGTAATCCAGATTCATCGAAATTTGCTGCAATGAACGCTTCAAACTGTGCTACAAAATCAGGATCAGAATCTTCCATAATTCCTGACGGAGGCATAGCTGCGCTCCCTTCAAGCCCCTTCATAGAACCTAAAGATGCTGGGCCGACGTAGATATCTGGATCCAAGTCGGCATTGACAGCAACGAATAGGTCAGATTCGGATTCTAGTAGCGGTAAGGTTCCTCCACCAGTGGAGTGGCATGTTCCAGCTGCCGAGCAATTCGAAGTCAATTTGCTGGAAAAATCGGCAAAGGTAACAATTTCCGCATCACCCCCTTCCCGATTCAGCTGAGCGAGCTTTTCAACAGCAGAGCCTTCTTCACCACTGGGATCAAGGCAAGAACTCAATGCTAAGCCTCCTACTAAAAGTAAGCGAGCGTTATGCATTCCGATTATTTTCATCGTTTCAGATCCCCTAAATATTATTCCTCATTTAGGTTATCGGCTGTATTGCTTAAGAACTTTACCCTTCCTGCCATAAGTTCCGAATAAATATAGTAATTTTTGCTTGTAGATAGAAATAATTTGACGATAACTGTGATAGGAGTGGCTAATAGCATTCCTGAAATTCCCCATAAAAATCCCCAAAACATCAGACTCAGAAGTATGGTCACCGGATGTAAGTCTAGATTCTGTCCCATCAATTTTGGTTCAATAATATTGCCGATTGAAAGTTGTATAAGCCCAGGTACTGCTATTGTCAGTACTACAAACCAAGGATTAGTAAACTGAAGGACGGCAATAGGTATCGGCAGCAACGTTGCTATGATGGAACCAATTGTTGGTATAAAGTTCAGGAAAAAAGCCAGAAAACCAAACATAATAGCCATATCAAGATCGAGGATCACTAAGAACAAACCTGTTAAAAAGCCTGTTGCTGTAGAGGTAAATATCTTAGTGACTAAATAGCTACGAATATTTCGATTTACTTTTTCCAAAATACCCTTTCTAGGTAGTTCAAAAGGCTTCCCACTAAGTAAGAAGAGACAAAATATAGCTATAAGCGTGAAGTCTGATACACTTTTGACTATCGATTGCGATGCTTTTGAAATAAATCTGAAAACAGGGATTTCCTTAATGACTGACTGAAGATTTTCAGGCATTGCAATTGGCAAATCATATTTCTCTAAAAATTCTAATGCCACAGCAAAAAGAGCCACAACACGCTGCTCGTATTGCTGTGAGTTTTGGACGATCTGACGAATAGAAGAACCAATACCGACTATGAAAACAAATGATAGGGCTACGGCGATAACAATTAAGAAAGTAATTGCGAACTGCCGCTTTACTTTGAGGTACTTTTCTAGCCCCGAGATTAAAGGCTGTATGGCATAAACAATAAACACTGACAGAATGAAGGGTATCATGATATTTTTAGTCAGATGTAAGGCTGTCGCAATCAGCATAAGTGCCGCTATGAGAAACACAAAGTTTTGAAATCGATTTGACATAGAACTTTCCTTAGCAATAGCAGTTAATTCTGATTGTTTATTTGTAGCACACCTGGGGAGATGCACTTCTGTATCTAATCTCACTCAATGATATCAAGTAGCTTGGGTCGCGAAAGAGCCTTATATCCACCCTTTGAAAAGGTGGGATTGCGGCTCATTATTCTAAAATTTTTCAGATTCTAAATTTTACTCCTATTTATAGTTTGCGTTAATAGGTTTTAATAAAAATAGTGGAATGTTCTATAAACTGACAAAGTGAAATCTTATGTTATCTTAGTGAATTTTTCTTAACTGTGTTTTTTTCAGTTTCGCATAAATCTTGCGTCAATAAATTTAACCTTCTATCTTATAAAATCTTAGTATCTCAGTATTAAGTAATGCATAACTCAATGATCTATTTAAATCAGCTAGTTACATCGATACAGTCCCTTCCCATCTTAGACTATCTTCTACTAACTATTTAAAACTCATTCTTAGTATTTACGAGTCAAGAAAAAATATGTTCTTACATGATATCTCGCTAACTCCCGCAGAACATTTTGTTCTGTGTTCGCTTGCATTTCTTGCAAAAATCTATTTTATAGAAGCTAGACAAATGGAGAGCGATATGGAAGTGGCACATCAAGATTACCGTCAAATACTAAAAGCAGAGCTTGATAATAGATGTGAGCAAAACCCAAGATATTCCTTACGCGCTTTTGCTAGAGACCTCGACCTATCCCCATCTCGGCTCAGTGAAATTCTTAATTATAAACAAGGTGTTTCACGAAAAGCTGCTGAAAAAATAGCCTTAAATCTTGGTTACCGTGAAAATGAAATAGTATATTTTTGTGACCTAGTTTCGGTAAGACATGCGAGGAGCGTCCGCGAAAAACAGGACGCTCATTTACGACTTCTAAAAAAAGAAGTGGAGTCGGAAGAGAATAAAACATTCCAATTGCAGCTAGATGCTTTTCGAATTATTTCAGATTGGTACCACATAGGTATTCTTGAACTTATGAAGATAAAGGCTTTTCGCAGCGACCCTAAATGGATTTCGCGACGCCTCAGTACTTCTCCAATCCAAATAGAACTTGCTATTGACAGGCTCATTCGCGTAGGGCTTTTGAAAAAAAATGCTGCAAACGAATTGGAAGCGGTTGAAAATGACGGTTGGATTCCGGGAGGAATTCCCTCAGAAAGCATTCGTAAATTTCACAAACAACTACTTACTAAAGCATTAGAAGCTCTTTCCACGCAACCTGTGAATCAGAGATATTTTCAAACCCATGTTCTGGCTTTGGATAGAGACGATGTACCCGAAGCTTCGAAAGAGATTGAACAATTTCAACACAGGTTTTGTGAAAGGTTTCAAAAGGGAGATAAGAAGGACAAGGTGTATTGCGTAGCAATGCAGCTGTTTAAAATCGCAGAGGAGGGACTATGAAAATCAGTTACATTTACTTATTGGCATTTTCGCTGCTATCCCAGTATGGGTTTAGCTCTATCCAACAGAAAGAAGAACTAGAGAGTGCTCCGGTTTCCGGATTATTGATAGCCTCAAGTATTGTTGGAGGGCAGGAGTATTCAGAACCATCGGCCTTAGGGCATTGGGGAGTGGGTAATGGTGGTGACTCGTTGCGTATTGGTTTTGCAGAAGCAAGAAAGCATGCTGCTGAAATTTTAACAAGGTTATCTATAACGGCTATTAACACTATAGAAGATCAGGAAGCTAAAACCTGGTTGCAGGCTAATAAACAAAAACTTGCCTCAGATATCCTAGCATCGGAACATATCTGGTATACAGAAGAAAAACCAACCTGTGCTTGGACCGTAATGCCAGAGAATAATGAACCAATTCCCACGGCTAAGCCCATACAACTATCTTATCCTGTTTGTCGCGATTCAATAAAAAGTTTTTATGAAGCGACTCAACTACTTATTCACGAATCCTTACATCACTTTGGTGAAGGGGAAACCTTAGCTGACAAGGTAGCTATCGCTGTCGTAGATGCTTGGAAGGAAGGCCGTATTGAATGGATTCCAACAAACCTAACAAATGCTCCTTCTTCAAGACAAAAGCACTCAGCAGTTTGGACGGGATCTAAAATGATCGTCTTTGGTGGCTACGATTCGGTAACAGGAACAGCTTTAGCTGATGGCGGCATTTTTGACCCTGAAGCCAACACATGGACCACTTTTTCTTTACCAGGGATTTCTGGACGATACTTTCATGATGCTCACTGGACAGGCGAAAGTATGATTGTTTGGGGTGGTTACAGGAGCAATAGTAATGACTCCACAACATGGCAATACGACGGGTTTATTTGGACACCCAAAGATAATTCCATTCAATTGATCGCCAAACCAAGTTGGACTCCAGCCATATCAACCTGGGTTTTTGATCCACGCCAAGAAAGTATCTGGACCGGCGATAAGTTAATTGTGTGGGGAGGTATTGACGAAGCTACAGGTCAACCCCTGGGAGGTATCTATGATCCTAAAACTGACTCTTGGTCATCCATGAATAATAGTAACGAGTATGCTCCGAAAAAGATTGCCGGACATTCATTAACATGGACTGGGGAACAACTTGTAATTTGGGGAGGCTACGAAGGAGTCTCAGGAAATGATCGAGAAATTTCAAATACAGGATCAATCTATACTCCAGCAACTAATACCTGGACGCCAGTTCCCGTCACAGAAATGACCCCAACAGCAAGGGCTGGCCATCAGGCGAGTTGGACTGGCAAGGAGCTTTTGATATTTAGTGGAGGTGGTGTCAGAAGTCAAAGAGAACTAAAGAGCACGGGAGGAAGTTTCAATCTTGACAGCCTTACTTGGAATCCCATTGGCACTGAAATGGTTATAGAACGGTTGGGACATTCGGCAACTTGGAACGGACATGAGAACTTAGTTTACGGAGGAAAATCCAACCGCTTACGAACCTATTTTAGCGAAGTCTATCGCTTTGATCCGGTTAGCAAGCGCTGGGTTGGAATCAACAGTCGCTTTACACCTGCAAGTCGCTGGTACCATACAGCAATATGGACAGGAAGCAGCCTCATTATCTGGGGCGGCAATGCTGGTACTAATGCTGACCTAAACGATGGAGGTATCTACTATCCCTAACGTTAGGAAACATTCTTACCTAAAAAGCATAATTGATTCCTAATAAAGATAAACCCCTTGACGATGATACTCCTATAAGGTGTGGAGTTCAGGAAGGCAAGGGGTTTATGGCAGAGACCGGTGAGAAAAGTAATTCTATACATGATCTCATTCATACAAAGTTTTTGAAATTACCCTATACAACAACTTTTGAAAGTGCCGTCATGCTCTTAGGCCAGAGACAGGAGCCTCTGGCCATTGTTGTGGATGGCAATGATCAGTTTGTTGGAGTTTTTCGCAATGAAGATCTTACCCAAGCAATTATTCATAAAAAGCCCAAAAACACCCCTATTAAAGACTTAATTGAGACAAACCCCAAGCAGGTAAACTCTGATACGCTGATCACAAATTGCTCAAAAATCATGATTGAGCATAAATTATCTTGGATTACAGTAGTCGATCATGGCCTTATTTTAGGTTATGTAAGTTTGCTAGATCTTCAATCACGATTTGTAGAAGAAATGAATAGGCTAGAAGATAGCAATAAAGATTTATCAAATCAAATTGATTACCAAGATGATTACCTGGGTATAGTATCCCATGATGTCAGAACTCCCCTTAGCGTTATTTCGTTATGTTGTGATTACCTTCTCTCTGCAAACAGTCAAAAAATACTTTCTAATGATCAAATCTCATTTGTAGAAAGAATCCGTCGGAATACTGAAAATGCAGCGAATATGGTAACGGATATCCTTGATGTGGTCAGACTAGAGAAAGGGTTTTCCCTCAATTACGTCGATACCAACATCGGTGACTTTCTAGGCGATTGTATTTCCAATCTGCAGGTTATCGCCAACGAAAAGCATCTAGAGGTAGTCATTAATTGCGAGGAAAATATTACTGTTGCCATGGACAAGAAACGCATGATTCATGTCCTTGAGAATCTTGTTAATAATGCTGTTAAATTCTCACCAACTGGCAAAAAAATCTATGTCACAGCCTCCTCTGAGACCCGAGATGGTGAGTCCTTTCTGGTGCTATCAGTTCACGACGAAGGGCAAGGTATCAAACCTGAAGACCGTGGGAAAATATTTAAAAAGTTTGAGCAGCTGGAATCAGGTGTCGCCAAAAAGTTAGGAATGGGATTAGGTCTGTCTATTGCGAGAAAGTTTGTTTCCCTGCACCGGGGTTTTATGGAAGTTGATGGAGGTTGGCAGAAAGGAGCTACTTTTAAGGCTTATATTCCTGGGGCCAGAAAGGGCCAAGAAGCCGAAGAAAGACCTCGCACGGGGCGCACCCGTATACTCCTTGTTGAAGACGACGCATCGATCCGTGAGTACTTTGAAGAGGAACTTGAACAAGCTGGTTATGAAGTTTTCAGTTCTTGCGATGGTGAGGATGGCATACATGCATATTTCCGTGTCAAACCAGACTTAATTATGAGCGATATTCGCATGCCCAATGTTGATGGTTTGGAATTATTAGCAAAAGTAAGAATGACGGATAAAAACACACCTTTCATCCTATGCTCTGGATATTACCCAGGCTTAGCAGAGGACCTTACGGCAAGCGAATACAAGGCTGATCATGTTTTAGAAAAACCTGTAACTACCGATTACGTTATTAAGGTTATCAGTCAGGTTTTGCAACATACTAATAAGGCATAAAACTCTAATTTATTCTACATTAGCGAAAGTCATTAGCGTGAAATCAACAGTGGGAATCCCGCATCGTAGTACATTTAAAATTGGCCGGACGGTAAAATATTTGACATATGCTATAGCTTGGTTTTAATTAGAAGTTGGGATCGATTGCGTAACATAAAGGCTGCTGTTTTGATTGTAAAAGAAAACATAGTTACAAAAGCCCTCGGGATGGTCCCAGATCATCTAAAAATGAAGGCTGGAGAAAAGGCTTACGAGGGATTTATCGCCTTACGCCGTAAGTTGTTAGATGCGGAGGCTAAAGAAGCATTTATCGATAAAGATCATGTCATCTCCTATTGGGAAGTGGATCGTGGTAAAGATGAAACGATGCTTTTTTTACACGGATTTGCTGATAGCAAGGATACCTTTTACGATGCGGCACAATTTCTTGTCGGTGAATACAATCTTGTTGTTCCCGACCTACCAGGATTTGGCAAAAGCTTTAAGAAAAAAAGTGAACGTTATTCTCTTGAAAATTTTGGCCGCTGGATTCTTAAATTTATTGAAGATATTGGCTTAACAGGGTTTCATTTGGTGGGAAACTCTCTCGGGGGTGCCGTAGCTATTCGTTTAGCTGCAGAAGCTCCAGAGCATGTTAAAACAGTGACATTAGTTGATCCTGCTGGTGTTTATATTCCTGAGCCCTACAATCTGCATCACGAGTTATTCGATGGGCATATCATCTTTGATATTCAAAATCGTGATGCTTTCGAGTACTTTCTGAACCGAGTATTTGTAAAGCAGCCCATCATGCCACACCCTATCCGAGATTTCATTTACAAGGAATTTTCCAGACACAACGTTTGGTATCGTAAATTACTTGCTGACCTATTCGCAGGTTTACGTTCAGAAGACGATCCGCAGCTTATGAATATTGCCTTAAATCATTGTCTTGAGGATATCAAAAGCCCTACCCTCATCATATGGGGTGATGAAGATAGCTTTTTCCCAAAGGAAACTGCGTATCTGATGAAAAGTATAATTAGCAACTCGGAAATCCATTTTTTGATGGATGTCGGCCATGCACCTCAAATTGAAGTTCCCAGACGTTTTACTCATGTTTTAAGAAAATTTATTAAAAAACAATGCCTACTATTTGACGCTCATGAAAAACAACGCCAGCATTCCATAGGTTCCAATGTAAGTCGTGGCTTTGATGTCAAGCCACACAAGTCTGCTGCGAAAACCCCTACTGTCAGCAAAATCGAGCCGTTACCCGAACTTAAAGACAAGCAAAAGCCAGCAGATCAAAAGAATAGTTTAACAAATCAAGATTCACGTAAGAAATCAGCTAAGAAGAACGTAAAGCCCATTTCAGCGGGAAAAAAGGCAAAAGCAAAGAAAAAACCAAAATCTAGTAAGAAAAAGTGATGCTTGACAGGGAAACTAGTAAATACTAGGTATGCAAACTGTTGGATGATTTTCTTCGGAAGCGAAATTATACTGGCTATACAGCCAGTATATCATTTAGGGGTTGAATAGTTCTGATCTATACTCCTTGACATCCTACCTTACCTGGTCACTAACTAGCACGAATTTCTGTAGAAAGGATTATATAGTGACTCTGATAAAATTTTTGCTTTAAAAGCCTTATCATAGCAATTCTCCCTTGGTAGATTCTTCAAGTTCTTAAATAGCTATTTTTATTGCTTACAAATTGGTGTAAAAGCATTGTACACTTTACATTTGTGTCAACGTGAAATGGCACCCCTACGGGCCCTAGCCCTGAGAGTTGAGATGGAATTACTTGGAATGCACAATATTAAAGATCTGCGGATGGGGCGTAAAAAACTCTTAGAGTTAGCATTTTTAGCCTATCAACGGTGCTTTGACTGGCATTTTGATCATGTACAAATTCTCAATAAAACCCATTGCAAGTTGAATCAGTTGGCGGATATTGATGCCAATGACCCGCCCAGCATCATTAAAATCAGGGACCTGACAACAGATACTTTCCATTGGCCTGCTATTACTGCCAAAATTAACGCCATAAAGCGTCGATTCCCGAACTGCAAAGTTGGAGGGTTAACTGCAAAACAGATTGCTGCTCATCACATCAATCATAAAGTAGCCATTAAGGAATTACTGGCTAAATATAGGCAATGTGGATTGGATTTTCTCTTGTCCGACGATCTTCAATTTTGCGAACACCCTGATTTCTCCTTCAGTGCTTGGATTGAAGTACATCGCTTAGCTCACCAGGTAGGTTTAAGTTCAGAGCTCTTACTAAACCTGCAAAAAGAATCTGAACTCAATGAGTTTCTGAAGCTGCTGCCAATTATTAACCAGCTTCAGATAGAAACAAAAGGCTTTTTTATCGCAGAAATCGACTGTCAATCCCTCAACTTTGTCATACAGGTGTTAATCTGCTCATTAGCAAGGGTGATTCTCAACGATTTGCCTGACATTGGTGTTTCTGTATCCCAGGAAAATCTACTAACGGGTCAGTTAACCATGTCTTTCGGCGCTAATGTTCTAGTTCGAGAATCCAGAGAAGACGACCATGAGGGATTATCTGTAAATGAGCTTAAAACGGCAATACGTAAATCTAAACGTAAATACTTGCCCTATGACATCAACTATCACGTTTCCCCAGCACCACCTTTGGACTCTATAGGACTTTACAAACTGCAACGTACTGGCGTATATGACCCAGAAGAACTAAGTAATTTCGTAGCAAGCTACCCTTTACCAGCTTTAGGTATTTTAACGAGTACAAAGATATCCAAAAAACTTGGATTTTCCTTAGAAAAGTTTTCATGCTTAAATTTACCAGAAACGCCATTAACTCAGGAAAAAATACCCGTTTATATCGATTTTTCCAACTTTGATAAAAGTGAGAACATTAACAGCGAAAAGCTTTTTAATTTCGTTGGTACCATCTCACAAGATAGGGACTGCACCCTCATTGGTTTGCATGGAATCTGGCAGCTGAGTCACAAGCTGTCTGTTCCACTATCAGCACTTTTTTCTAAATTTGCTGCTCTGGGTGTGAAAACTGTATCCAGCTCAGAGGACGAGTCTGAGGAAAATATTACGACTAGCGAGGTGATCCATATCCATCGTTCAGCTCACGAACAAGGGCTTTTCTCGATTGCTAAATTAGAAATATCAGCACCTTACAACGGTAACGATGTCCCTTTTTGGAGCCAGTATATTCAGAGATTATTAGCTTTTAATGACCTGAGCAAAGAGACAGGCATGATCAAAGGGATCATTGTTCAAGAATCACAAAGCGCCTTTATATCTCTTTACGAATATTTAAAGGCCATATCAATCACCAATATTGTAAGTCATAATATACCTGAGGTGGTAGCTCCCATAAGAACTCTAAGTCGGGGTATTTTACAACCTAAATTCGTCAACAAGCAATCACTGCTGGGCTTAATCCCAATTATTTTAGAATTTGGTGCTACCAGTATTGGCTTGCTTAACTCCGACGAGCTGGAAGAACTCGCCGAGGATCGGCGAAAGCTCAAATGATCAACTCCTCATGTGTGTCTTCCCCTGGATATACTTCCTTCCTCAAGAATTCTCGTTCGGACTCGAGAGCATCCTCTAGGACATCTTTCGTCCAAACTCTGTTGCCAGCATCCCAACGATAGCGTCGTCCCTTGAGGTTATCTTTCGCGGCAAAGGGAGCTCCTTGAGCAATGAGGCGGTATTCTTTCATAAATGAACGACTGATCAATTCTTGCATATAGGGTGAGATCAGTCGAAAGGTTGTAGCGCAGTCGAAGAGGGCTCTATGGGCAAAAGAATTTACGAATCCATGGTCAGCAGCCAGATAGTTTAAAGCCCTTGTCTTAAATCCATGTCCCTCCCAGTCTATATGCTTCATAGAACACGCCCAGTGTATGCCTAAATCCACTAACTCTGTCCTTTGCACTAAAAAACTGCGGTCAAAGTCCATATTATGAGCAATAGCAACCGAAGAGCGTGTAAAAAATTCCCGGACATAATCCCAATTAATTTTTTGATTCTTTAGGAGCGAGTCGTCAAGTCCTGTTATAGATTTAATTTCAGAAGATAACGGGAAACCAGGATCTTCTAATGCACTATACATATTAGTAATGATAGGACTCTTACCGGATTCAATCATAAACTCTATGATACCAATTTCAATGATTTCATCTTTTTCTGAGTCCACTCCTGTAGTTTCCAAGTCAACAATGAGACCAATATCCATAATTAATCCTCTGATACAGGGCGACTACTAGGCATATACGCCCTTTTGGTGTATAATAAAACTAAGATCTGCACTGCTAAAAACACATTCACAATAAAGACCGACCATGAGCACAGCAAGAAAAGACCATGGCAAACTACCCTCATCTAGTCAACTTGAGAAGTTAATTTTCGAGGAGTTTAATGACCTAGCTAGCAATTTGACCACCAACCGCTTCCTTGGAGATTGGAAAATTAGCACCAGTCCTGAGGAGATTGTAGTAGAGTGGAATGCTACAAGCATTTACTTACTAAGCCATAAGACCTGGTCTAACAAGCAAAAGCTTCAGGCCTATGCTCCCTATTTAAATGACCCCAGCTGCTGCATCTGTTTGGTAGGTCAAGCGGGAGAGTATGATAGGCAGAATTATGAGCCCGATGAGCGTTTGCAAGAAGTCATTCTTCCCATGAGCGCACTTCACTTAAAACTAGCCCTCAAAAACATCTTCCATCTGCAATCAACAATAAAGGCTTCCGAATCAAAACAAGAAGTCATAGCTGAAGCCTCGCAGCACGTAAAGTATGTATTGCAAATCTCCCGAGAACTTAACGGGGTGCGCGATACCAATAAGCTACTTTCCTTAATTCTTACCAAAGCTCGTGAAGTTACCAATGCCGATGCGGGATCGATCTACGTGGTCGATCGTGGTGATGCCCTTGATGATGAAGGTGAAATCGTATTCAAAATAACTCAAAATGAAACTGTAGAACAGGACCTCGATGAGTTTCGCATTCCCATTTCGGACAGTTCCATCGTGGGAAATGCGGTGCTTCATGGCAAAAGTATTAACATAGATGACCTCTATGCCCTAGACCCAGACCCTAGCAAAAATTCCTATGGAGCCAGGCACGATCGCACCTGGGATGAAAGAATTGGGTACCAATGCCGTTCCATGCTCACGCTACCTATGTTTGATATAACCCATAATGTGGTGGGAGTGATTCAACTTATCAACAAAAAAAAGCCAAATGTCTCTAATTT
>JBNKNM010000136.1:0-14215 GCA_050293845.1 Pseudobacteriovorax sp.
GACCAATAATACCTACTTCATCGACTGTAAAACGCATCACTTTACCCGAAGAAGTCATAACCATAAGGTCATCATCTTTGGCTACTTGTAAAATACCCACTACGGGGCCATTACGATCAGTCACCTTGATGGTATAAATTCCTTTACCTGCTCTGGTTTGTATCCGGTAGTCTTCTATGGGTGTGCGCTTCCCAAAACCGTTTTCACAAACGGAAAGAACAGGGTCGTTGTTATTGATTTGGGTCAGGCCGATCACCTTATCCTCAGCTTCGGAGAACTTGATTCCTGTAACCCCGCGTGCCGAGCGTCCCATAGGTCGCAGATCTGTAACGGGAAAGCGGATGGCCTTACCTAATTTGGTTCCAATGAGAATGTGATCTTCATCTCTGACAATCACACACTTAACAAGACTGTCACCTTCATCTAACTTTAAGCCAATAATCCCACTGGAACGAAGTTTTTTATAGGACATTAAATCAGTACGCTTTACATAACCATTGGCGGTGGCACTGACGATATAGCCTCCTTCAGAAAATTCCTTGACGGGAAGGACAGACACAATTTTTTCGCCTTCATTAAGACGAATGATATTGGCGAAGTGAGTACCTCGTCCCGCTAGTGCTACTTCAGGAATCTTATAAACTTTGATTTCATAAACGCGACCAGAGTTTGTAAAACATAACAGCGACTGGTGGTTGGTCGTGATAAAAATCTCCCTCACCATATCTTCACTTTTTGTTTTCATTCCTGCACGGCCTTTACCACCTCGCTTCTGTGCACGAATCTGATCACTAGGTGTACGCTTTACATATCCTTGATGGGTAATAGTAACAGCAACCTCTTCATCAGCAATGAGGCTTTCCATGGTGAGTTCGTCAGCATCCGAACTGATGATTTCCGTCTTACGTTCATCACCAAATTCATCCTTAAGAAGGAAAAGTTCCTCCTTAATAATATCAGTCACCCTTTGCGGGGTTTCTAGGATATCCTTCAAATCTTTGATAATTTCCATGACTTGATTGTAATCAATAGCAATCTTATCTCGTTCAAGACCAGTCAATCTAGCTAATCTCATATCCAGTACGGCCTTGGCCTGAATTTCACTCAGACCAAACTTTTCGATCAATTGGTCCTGAGCAATCTTACTATCGGAAGCAGACCTGATCGTCTGGACGACATCATCAACATTTTCCACAGCCGTTTTCAGACCCAGTAAAATATGAGCTTTTTCTTCAGCTTTATTGAGGTTAAAGGCCGTTTTACGGATCGTAACCTCGCGCCGATGCTGATAAAACTGGTAAAGAACTTCTTTGACATTCAGTATTTTAGGTATACCGTTAACCAGGGCCACCATATTAACGCCGAATGTTGCTTGCAAAGGAGTTAATTTATAAAGATTGTTAAGAATAATTTCACCGGGCTCATTTTTTCGCAGCTCGATCACCACGCGAATATCTTCTTGTGCAGATTCATCTCGTAGGTCAGATATTCCCTCGATTTTTTTATTGCGGACAAGGTCGGCAATTTTCTCCAATAGCTTGGCTTTATTAACCTGGTAGGGTAACTCCGAAACAATGATTCTTTGCCGGCCATTCGATCCAGGCATATCTTCAACTTCAGCGCGGGCACGCATAACTACGGACCCTCTTCCTGTCATCAAAGCACTTATAATTCCGGAACGCCCATGAATGATTCCCCCTGTAGGGAAGTCGGGACCTTTGACAATTTCCAAAAGGTTTTCAATACTGGTTTGCGGCTCATCGATAATCTTGATGAGCGCATCGACGATCTCAGATAAATTGTGAGGTGGAATATTGGTTGCCATCCCAACAGCAATACCACTCGCTCCATTCACGAGTAGCGAAGGAACCTTCGTAGGAAGTACCAAAGGTTCAAGTTCTTTATTGTCATAGTTCGGACCAAAATCAACCGTTTCTTTATCAATATCATTGAGGAGAAGATCCGATATCTTTTTTAATCGAACTTCCGTATAGCGCATCGCGGCTGGTGAATCGCCATCAATAGAACCAAAATTACCCTGGCCATCAACAAGGGGATAACGCATGGAAAATTCTTGAGCCATGCGTACTAATGCATCGTACACAGCTCCATCACCGTGCGGATGAAAGCGACCAATAACTTCACCAACAATCCTTGCTGACTTCAAATAAGGTCTATTGTGAAAATTTTTAAGAAGGCTCATCGCAAATAGGATACGCCGATGAACAGGCTTCAATCCATCCCTAACATCGGGTAACGCTCTGGAAACGATAACCGACATGGAGTAATCTAAAAACGAGGATTTAAGCTCATCTTCTATGTGAATGGCTTGAATTTGAGTGTTTTCCATGGTTGCCTTACATTAAGTATCTAAGTTTTTAACATTCAGTGCATTACTTTGGATAAAATCCCGACGCGGCTCGACATCATCACCCATCAAGGTACTGAAGAGTTGATCAGCATTCAGGGCGTCCTCTATCTCCACCCGCAGAAGATTACGACGATCGACTTCCATCGTTGTTTCCGCAAGTTGATCCGGGTTCATCTCACCCAAACCTTTATAACGCTGAACATAGGCACCTTTTCTCCCTTCTTGTAGGATAAAGTCTCGAAGACTTCCTAGGGATTGCATAGAACCTGTTTCCGTGTCCTCGTCATTGCTCTTCCCTTGCCTCGTATACTTAAATGGAGCTTCCGCAATCTCAATCAGCTGCTGGTGTATGCGCCGCAATTCAACTATTTCACCTAAAGAAAATAGCGGAGCATCAATCACTGATTTCCGCGGAACATCCTGAATTCTGGTATCAAATATAATCTTATAGCGGGAATACTCTTCATCAAAAAGCACTTGTCCATCAATGTATATTCTTTCCCCTTGATGCTTGTCACGTAAGTAGGCTTCAATGCGATTTTTGAGTTCGAGAGCCCCTTCATCAGAAGCCAGACTTGTGGCATCAATTTCAGTGTGCTCCACTAAAAACGTGACGATCTCTTGAGCTCTTTTT
Source organism: Pseudobacteriovorax sp. (assembly GCA_050293845.1). Lineage (GTDB taxonomy): Bacteria > Bdellovibrionota_B > Oligoflexia > Oligoflexales > Oligoflexaceae > DT-89. The sequence goes on from JBNKNM010000136.1 coordinate 3,006, forward strand.
CTCGCCGACATTTCCACAAGTTCACTAAACCTGCCATACTTTGTCAGCAAACCACTAATGGTAACCTTGTCAACAATACGATCCTTAACATCAGTGATCTTGACGTTGCTTGATCCCACATCGCTTAAAAAGGTAATTAGCTCTCTTTCGTCCTTAAGATATTTCTCTAGCTTGCCTTTTTTATATTTGAACAAGGGAGGCTGAGCAATATACAAGTACCCCTTTTCAATAATTTGTGGCATTTGCCTAAAGAAAAACGTCAGCAATAAGGTTCTTATGTGAGCGCCATCAACATCGGCGTCAGTCATGATAATGACTTTATGATAGCGAATTTTAGAAATATCAAAATCTTCTTTGCCGATACCAGTACCCAGAGCCTTAATCAGTAGTTTAATTTCTTGAGAGGAAAGCATTTTGTCAAAACGTGCTTTCTCCACATTAAGGATCTTTCCCCTTAAGGGAAGGACAGCTTGTATGGCGCGATCCCTAGCCTGCTTAGCAGAACCACCCGCCGAATCACCTTCCACTAAGAACAGCTCACAGTTTTCTGGCGATTTGGATTGGCAATCTGCCATCTTGCCTGGCAGTCCCGCAAAGTCCAAAGCACTTTTACGGCGCGTTAACTCGCGTGCCTTTCTAGCGGCAACCCGTGCCCGAGCTGCTTCGATAATTTTTTGAATGACACGTTTTACAATTTCTGGATTTTCTGTGAAATAGTCCGTCAGTTTTTCTGAAACTATTGAATCCACCCAGTTACGTACTTCAGGATTACCGAGCTTGGTTTTTGTCTGCCCCTGAAATTCAGGATTTTTGACGCGTACTGAACAAATGCCGACCAGACCTTCACGAATATCATCACCCGTAATGCCCTCTTTAAACCCCTTTAAAAGTCCTGAAGACTCAGCAAAGTTGTTAACGACTCGGGTTAAGGCAGTTTTTAGTCCAGTGAGGTGGGTTCCACCTTCCATCGTATTGATGTTATTCACATAACTAAAGAGGCTTTCATTATAAGCTTCCGTCCATTGGAGGACCACTTCAATCTGCCCCATCAATTTACCATTTAGCTCTTGATCTACCTGAATATACAAGGGAACAGGGTGCAGAGGAGTCCGGGATTTAACCAGATACTCACAAAAAGAAACCAGTCCTCCTTCAAAAAAGAAGGTTTCTGACCGATCCGACCTTTCATCTTGCAGCTCAATTTCGACTCCTTTATTGAGGAAAGCCAACTCTTTTAGTCGCTTTGCCAAGGTGTCAAAGAAAAAACCCGTTTCGGCAAAGATTTCGGGATCTGGCTTAAAGCAAGTATGAGTACCGTGTTCTTCTGTAGCTCCAATAACCTCAAGGGATGTTGTAGGCTCGCCTCGCTCATAGGACTGTTTATAGAGTTTTTTATCCCGACGCACTTCAACAAAGCACCATTCGGAAAGTGCGTTAACTACTGATGCCCCCACACCGTGCAAACCGCCGGAAAAAGCGAAAGCCTTGTCATCAAATTTCCCCCCAGCATGAAGAACCGTCATTACGACTTCTACTGCGGACTTATTCTCCTTCTGATGGAGACTGACAGGTATACCACGCCCATTATCCTTAATCGAAACCGAACCATCCATATGGATGAAGACACTAATCTTTGAGCAGTGTCCACCCATAGCTTCGTCAATGGAATTGTCCACGATTTCATAAACCAGGTGATGGAGACCTTCGACTCCAGTTGATCCGATGTACATACCCGGTCTTTTTCTCACCGCCTCAAGCCCCTCAAGAACCTGAATATTATCTGCAGAGTATTCACTATTTTGGATTTCAGTACTCACAACTGGAGTTCCTTCGTCTAAATTAACTTGGTTCATCTACACCTCTGACTAGCTTTCCCGTATGGGAACGAGTACATGCATGGAATGGCAAGAGGTTGGTTCATTTTTTGGAATGAGAACGATAGGGTCATCTTCGGAGTGAAAGTTCAAGGTTACCTCATCGCTTGATATCGTCGAAAAGACATCTGTTAAAAATTTGCCATTAATCGCCAACTCTCTGTTACCTTCCTGATAGTTGGACAGAGAAATACTTTCCTGGCTTTCTGAGCTCCCAACAGTTCTAGATTTTAAGGTAAGCGAGGAATTAGAAAAGCACAACTGTAAAGCACGAGTCTTATCGGATGCCAAGAGGACTCGCTTTGTAACGCTCTGGAAATAGGGCCTTGGAATGCTTACTGGCGTTAACTTTTTACGAGGTAATACACCTTGATATTTGGGGTACTTTACTGCTGATAACCGGACAAATATCTGGTAGTCAGGTACTTTTGCCACTAAAGTGGTTTGATCCTCAGATATGGAAAGTTTTACCGAGGGAAAACCCTCACTACACATCCTTTGCAACTCATTAAGAGCCCTCTTAGATAAACAGACTCCGGATGCTAAAAACCTCTCAGGAAGATCCATTTCCAGCTCAGAGTAGGATAAGCGATAACCATCCGTTCCCACCAAACGGACACGTGTATTGTCGGCTTTATGAAGGAAGCCAACCGCGCCATAGTTTCTAGGTGATTCATGAGCGACACAAAATTGTACCTGATCAATCATATAAGAAACTTTTTCACATGGCAACTCGGCAGTATTACTTGAATTGATCTGAGGAGGTTCCCTCCAGGACTTCGAGTCAATGCGTGGCAGTTTCATTTCAAACTCACCATGCTCACCAGCGGTTATAGTTAAAAAAGACCCTGATTGCTCTAAGACCACAGGACCATCAGGTAGCTGTCTGACAACGTCAGCGAACAACCTTGCAGGAACAGAAGCCTGTCCTTCACGCTCTACCAAGCATTCCATATTGCAGTAAATGACCAAAACACGATCGGCCACGGAAATAAATAGTCTGTCCCCAGTTGCTTTGAGGTCAATTTGTGCAAGGCTTCGTTCTGAAATAGCACCCTGTGATCTAGATGTCGCTGTGCTGAGCTGACTGTTACTGATGCTAATCTTCATGGGACGCTCCGGAGCTATTATTATATTTAAATATGATATTTATATTCTTAACAGTAGTAATAGTAGTTTAACGGTCTTTTTTGGGGATAACTCTCCAAGTATCTTAATTTACACCATAAATAGCCTTTTTCCCCTATGGATAACCTATGGATAAGTCGGGGGATAAGTTCGGGATAAAAATGTGGATAACTTTTTCTCTAAATCTATCCACAAGTTTATCCATAGGTTTTCAACAGCTTATCCACAGGTATTTCTCAATGAATTTGATCTAATTTTCTTTCAATAGACTCGATTTGAGTCCGCACATCCAAGTCTTTACTGCGCATTTTTTCTATCTTTTTTACAGCATGCATAACTGTCGTATGATCCTTTCCACCAAATTCTGAACCTATCTCTGGAAAGGAGGATTGAGTTCTAGATCGCGACAGAAACATTGCTATTTGGCGGGGAACTGAAAAAATTCTTTGCCGTTTCTTCGATTTTAAGTCTGTCACTCTAACTTTAAAATGTTCCGCTACTATCTTCTGGATAGACTCAATAGTTACCGTTTTGGTTTGAGTGTCACCCAAAACATCTTGAAGGATTTCAGAAGCAAGTTGAATATTGATATCTCGACCCTGAAGTGCCGCAAAGGCAGCAACTCTTCTTAAGGCACCCTCCAGAACCCTCACGTTGCCTTTGGCATGGTGAGCAATGTATTCGGCAACTTGATTTGATAACAATACCCCCTGCTTTTCTGCTTTATTCATAAGAATAGCAACACGATGCTCGACATCAGGAGGTTGAATATCAGCAATAAGACCCCATTGGAAACGATTGCGCAGTCGGTCTTCAATGTCTGGGATATCTTGTGGAAAAATATCGGAAGTGACAACAATCTGTTTTTTGGATTCATACAGTGCGTTAAAGGTGTGAAAGAATTCCTCTTGAGTGCGCTCTTTTCCTGAAATAAATTGGATATCGTCTACTAGAAGTACATCACAATTACGGTATTTGCGGCGGAAATCCCACATCTTATTAAATCGCAAACAGTAAATCATTTCATTCATGAAGCGTTCACTGGTGATATAAGTGATAACAGAGTTTTCTTTTGTTTTTAAAACTTTATTGCCTACAGCATGGAGTAAATGAGTTTTACCCAGCCCGGTGCTTCCATAAAGAAACAGGGGATTGTAATGCTGTCCAGGAGCATCAGCTACAGCTAGACAGGAGGCATGGGCAAATTGGTTGCTGGGCCCATTTACAAAATTATTAAATGTATATTCGAGATTAAGTTGGGAGTGATGAGTTAATGCACGAGAAATAGGTGAGGGTGTTTCACCTGGTAATTCATTTGGCTTAGGGTGGTCGTCTGTTTGGTGCTGCAAAAGCTCATCAAGAGTATCGTTATGACCTCCGAAAACTTCTGATGCAGTAGTGTCGCTTCCCTCGATCTCAAAGCGAAGAAAAATCTCCAACCCTAAAGAGTTTTTACAATTATCAAACTGATCAATAAACCTGTCCAAAATTACCTGATAGTAGTTCATAGAGGGAAGTGTGATGACTAGTTCATTATTGCTGGCCATTACACCCTGGAGAGGAGCTATCCATTCGTTGTAATCTGGAGCAGGGAGCATCGTCTTGAGTAAATTTTTTATAGAGTCCCAAGCATTAGTGTTCTGATCGCAAGTTGAAGCTTGTTTATGGTCATTATTTTCAGATGGAAAGAGCGTTTGCATCAATTATAATCCCGGGGTAATACCTCAGAGGTCTGAGGTCCGTGGTATGCTTCGAAACGGAAAAACTACCACAGAGTTACGGTGAGAATCAAGCTAAAAGAAAGTATAATTAGATTAATAAATTCAGTAATATATAGTGGTTTTTAGGTTGTGGATAATTGTCCATATGGGAGCAATTTTGTAGTGCGACAAAAGTATAGAGCATATGCTTTATTGGCAGGTGCGAATTTCGAAACGGTTATCTACATGATTGCAGCATGGCAGATTAGTAAGTGGCTCAACGAGAACTACAAAACTAATTTTGATTGGGCACTCGTTTGTTTTCTTTTAGCCTTGCTTCTCATAGCAAGATCTTGGTATGCCATATTTCGCATTTTGATCAGAGACCAGAGAAAAGAAAGCGGAGACAGAAATGACGCTGACCCTAAAGACAAATCTTAAGGCCATCTTATTAGTTGGTGCTGCTTTGCTAGCGGTTTCTAGTCAATTTACGGGTATCACTCAGACGGTAGCCATTTTATTAGGTCACTTTGCTTTCAGCTTAAATATGCTTATAATCACCTGGTTAGCTAAGATTGCTACTGAGGGTGCCGCAGGTCAAGGTTCAGTCAAGAGAAGACCTGGCCTGATTCTGTTGCTGGGTGGTTTAAAATTCTCAGCGTTGATTGGAATATTGTTTGCCTCTATCGTATGGTTTCAGATGCACCCCCTTTTTATAGGTGGTGGTGCATTGATAGGGTTGATTACTTTTCTTTGGCTTTTTATCGTCCGCTATCTTAAAGATATGACGTCAACTGGTCATTAAAGACTATTCTGGGTATAAAGTTTTTTCTGTTAATTGTTGGCAAAATCAGATAGTAAGTACATCCATTTTGATTTTACTTCTCCCTATTATAGGAAGCATTTCAGATGAAAGCATTTCGGTTTACTTTGTCACAACTAGCTATAATGTTTGGATTTATTATTACCGAAACGGCTCAGGCTGCTAGTGGCGGAGCAACCTTTATTAGCTATTATCATATGATACTCAGTAGTATAGGTCTTGATCACCATATGATCGAAGATTGGAAGCCTGTTGTGGGTGCCGTACTTACACTTTTCGTTACTATTATTGTCGGCTTACGGTATAGAGCAGCCGTTCTGAGCTCAGGAGATGACGTAACTCCAGTATCTGGTTTTAGTGTCCGCAGTGTCATGGAAACTATTTTGGATCTGGTTCACAATTTGAGTAAAAGTATCATTGGGGAAAAGGAGTCACGCCCCTATATTAGCGTTTTATGTGGGCTTTTTCTTTTTATTCTATTTAGCAACCTGAGTGGATTGGTTCCTGGATTAACACCAGCAACAGAAAGTTTAAGTACTAATCTAATGTTGGGGTTATATGTGTTTGTGGTGTTTAACGTTGCAGGTGTCAAAGAACACGGGTTTTTCGGTTATATGAAGACTTTTGCTGGACCTATTGTACTCATGGCTCCCTTCATTTTTGGTATTGAAATGATCGGGGCTTTTGCGCGACCGGTTTCTTTGGCTTTGCGGCTATATGGCAATATATTTGGTGACCATTTAGTTTTATCGGTGTTTACAGGGTTAACATACGTAGTGTTACCATCTTTCTTATTATTCTTCGGATTATTGGTTGCTTGCTTGCAGAGTTTTGTATTTACATTGCTAAGTAGTATTTACATTTCTCTAGCTATTTCGCATGACCATTAATAAACCATAGGTTTTCCTTTATAGCGGGGTAAAATTAATGAAGCGTAGACTAGGTAATTTTTTAGCAGTTTTAGGTGGACTTTTAGTAAGCTCTTTTGCTTTTGCGAGTGAAGGTGGTGATACTTCTGGTTTGGTGGCTGTTGGCTCAAGTTTGGCAATTGGCCTTGCTGCTTTGGGTGGTACGTTAGGTCAAGGTAGAGCGGCGGATGCAGCTCTTTCAGGGATTGCTCGTAATCCAACTTCAGCAGATAAAGTGTTTACACCAATGATTATTGCCCTAGCTCTTATCGAGTTCCAGGCAATCATGGGGTTTATCATTGGCTTCTTGTGGTACAGCAAGTAATTAATGGCGTGAGATTCACGCCATTTTCTCCTTCCTATGTTCACTTATGCAATCCTAGAACATTTTTCGTAGGTATTTTCTACTAGTTTCACGTGGAACTGGCTTTTATGTGATAGCTTTTTGTTGCTAATTATTTGTCCTGCACTCTGTGCTGCTTCAGCATGAAATGTCGTCTATACTATCGAAAGTAGCTTCCCTTTATTCTTTCAGCGTATCTTAATGAAGACAATTCAGTATATGTGGGCATCCTGCGCGATCTAAAATTTCTTGAATAAATTTCCAAAGTAGATTTTTACTGATTACTAGTGCGATTTGAGATCAGTCAGGTCTTGGCTTGAAAACTTTTTTACCAAAAAATAGCAATTACTTCTTTAAACTTGTTTCACGTGGAACAACTCGAATTTTTACATATAAATTTTAAAGATAAATTGAAATCTGCTTTCAAAATATAGTTTGCTGAATATTTTTTCGTTAAAAGCTTGCATTTTTGCAAAATGCAAGCTTTTTATTGCATAAACAGTATATTTTGCTTTGTATATAATTATCTATCAATTCTCATATATTTTTTAGCTTATAAAAGAAATTCACAACTAAAATCAGTGAGTGCAGTTCTATTAAATTTAAGTCTGAAAAGAAAATTGTTTCTATTTAGATATAGGTCTTAATAGGCTATCCTTAACACCAATAAACCAATTCATTACTTAAATATTGAGCTTACTACTCAAAAATTTACCGAAATAGTTATCAAATGGATTGATAGATCGATTTGAAGGATAGCTATAAGTATTGATGAGCATGAGTCCAACGCTATAGTTAATTTTTTGCTTGATAAAGCGTACTTTCCCTATCAAGAGCCTTTTATAAAACTTCGAATAAATTTTTAAGTTCGTGATTATTATAGGAAGCTAGTTCTTTAGGTAGGTGAGAGGTTTGAGTTGGCATAAGATAGCAAGGGTAAAATTTTTCGGATTTGGGCTAGTATCTTTTCATAATATTGTAGAATGTTCCACGTGGAACATTGTGGTCTGAAGACTTATTCTGCTGTGCGCTCAAGTGAGTATTATTCATTACCTTCATTTGCATGGGATCTATTCTGTGAAGTCATCACAACTGAAATCTTTTAACATGCTCTTACAGCATATAGTCATTATTGCGTATAAAGTATGTTTCACGTGAAACAATTTTAAAAATATCGAATGTTTCACGTGAAACGTGCAACCTATTCGTGATACTTAAAACTCACAGATGAAATGATTTGATGGCCAAAAATAGGAGCGGCTATGGCAAGGATTATTGCAGTTTCAAATCAAAAGGGTGGGGTTGGGAAAACAACGTCAGCAATCAATATTGCTAGTTGTTTAGCTATTAGTGGACAGAAGGTCTTGTTAGTTGATATGGACCCGCAAGCTAATGCAAGTAGTGGGTTGGGGATTTATGTCGATCAGGATACTGTTTCCAGCTATCAGGTGTTGATTGGAGAAAGTCCAATAGCCAAATCGATAGTTACAACAGAGATTGACAACCTCTATCTAGTACCTGCTACCCAAGACTTGAGTGGGGCCGAGATTGAGTTAGTGTCTGTCTTGGGTCGGGAAATGAAACTTAAAGATATTTTAGAAGAATTGCGTGCTGAGTACGACTTTATCATTATCGATACACCTCCTACTTTAGGGCTTATCACTGTCAATGCTTTGACCGCTGCTGATTCTGTGCTCATTCCCTTACAATCTGAGTACTACGCCATGGAAGGTTTGTCTCAGCTTCTGAAGACGACATCTCTTATTAAAAAACGATTGAACCCGGCATTAGAAAGGGAGGGAATTCTACTTACAATGTACGACAAGAGAAACAATCTTTCTCTACAGGTAGAGCGAGAAATTAGACGACACTTCCCAGAAGAGGTGTTTCATAATGTTATTCCGCGAAATGTTAAGCTGTCGGAGGCACCATCCTATGGGAAGCCAGCAGTGATTTACGATGTGAATTCATCGGGAAGTACAGCATATATTAAGGTTACAGAAGAAATACTTAAAAAATATCAGAGTCGTACCCATGGGACTATGACTCAAGAGACCGTAAAAAATATAAGAACCTGGGATCAAGGAGCTATTGATGTCTGAGCAAAGGAGCTCTAAGAAAGGTGGGCTGGGTAAAGGGCTTAATTCGCTGTTAGGTCTTGACAATCAAATTGAAATTGAAACTACCAGGGAAAAGAAACCACAGACCGAAGTGACTAATCTAGTGGAAATTGAGGTTTCCCGAATAAAGCCAAATCCACGACAGCCTCGTAAAATTTTTAATGAAGATGAACTTGTTGCTCTTTCAAAATCTCTAAAAGAAGATGGTGTAGTACAGCCACTCATTGTAGCCAAGGAGGAAGGTGGAAGTTACACCTTGATAGCTGGTGAACGACGGTGGAGAGCTTCACAAATGGCAGGATTTAGCAAGGTCCCTGCTTTGGTGAAAAGCGTAACACCCGATGAAATGCTACGTATAGCTATTATTGAAAATGTTCAGCGCTCTAATTTAAATGTCATTGAGGAAGCTGAAGCCTATGCTGCGTTAATTAAAGATTTTGGACTTACTCAAGAAGAGTGCGCTAAGAAAATTGGAAAAGATAGAGTCACAGTCACTAATATACTTAGAATCCTGACACTTCCTCAGGAAGTTCAGGATAATCTTATGGCAAACCAATTGTCCATGGGTCATGGGCGAGCCCTTCTCAGTTTGAGTGAAAAAAGTCTTATTCTGCGTGCTCAGGATATTATTCTTACAAAAAAACTTAGTGTACGCCAAACTGAACAGCTCGTAAAGAAAATTAAAAACAATACGGAAAAAGAAACTGTCGAAAATGAAGATCCAGATCTAGAATATCTTGCTGAAAGCTTGAGGTCGCATCTTCGCACAAAGGTGAAGTTATCGGGTAATGGCTCGCGGGGAAAGATTGAAATATCATACTTTTCGGCAGCCGAACTAGAACGCCTTTTAGCTTCTATAGGAGGCACCCATTTTGAGTAAATCGTAAGCCGAATAAACTACATAACTATACAGATATATTTACTATTTTATTTGATGATAAAACTAATGTTGAGAAACTTATCATAATAAGATACTTAGGTACGCCTTATGAAAGGCTTTTCAAATCTCATCTCTACATAATGGGGTTATACAATGTCCTCACTTAACTTAGAACCAAACCCGACCATTATGGCCGTTCAGGCCGGTTTATTCGTTATGAACTTTGTGGCTGTGAAGAAATTATTCTTAGACCCTTACCTAAAAGTTTATGACAAGAGGCAAAATTTAACTGTTGGTAGTCAATCAGAAGCTAAGGAGTTAGCCAGTAAAAATGAAACTGTTTTTTCTCAGATACAATCAACCTTGCAAGAGGCCAATGAAGAAGCAGGTAAAATCCGTGATAATGTAAATCGCATTGCGCTAGAGAAGCGTAGTGAGTTAGTGTCCCAGGCTGAAGTGGAAGCCAAAAATCTGGTTTCTAAAATAGAGTCTGAAATTGCTGAAGTGAAAAGTGAGGAACGTCCTAAAATTCCTCAAATTATAGAACAATTATCTGAATCAATATTTACACAAATTATAGAGGCCTAAGGTTATCATATGGAAAATGTAAACTGGCTTACTGGTATAGTTTTTCCTTATCTAAACTTAATTATCTTTCTAATTCTCGCGGTAAAATTCCTTAAAGGGCCACTCCTGGGAATGATCAGTGGGAAAAAGGAAGAGTATCTACAGATGGTCCAGGTTGCGAATTCGGCTAAGCAAGAAGCTCTTGAAAAGCACGAAGCTCTTCAAAAAAAGTTGAATGATTTAAGTGCTGAAGTTGATGAAATCAGGAACCGAGCTACTAAACAAGCAGAGCAAGAAGCCGAAAAAATTATTGCCAATGCCCATGCTCTTGCAAAGCATCTGAAAACTGAAGCTAAAAGAATTGCTGAAGCTGAAGTGGAAATGGCTCGTAGAGAACTTCAAGATGAAATCATTGCTGGAGTTCAGAACAAGGTCATCGAAAAGATTCAGCAGCAGTTTGGTAGCGATAAGCAGAAGGCGTTGTTTTTATCCCAAGTAAAAACCCTGGATACCATAGGAGGAAACGCCTAAATGAGTTTAGAAAGAATTGGCAATCGGTATGCTGCAGCACTTTTTGAGTTATGCGAGGACGATCTTAAAAAAGCGCATGAGTACGAGACCATAATCAGCTCTTTGGCTACTATTTTTATGGAGCCGAAGATTAGCAAAGTCATGCTGAGTCCTGTCGTTAAGCCCATGCTAAAAGCCGAAATTTTGAATGAAATTATCGTTAAAATGAATGTTGATAAAATTCTTTTCGTCTTTTTAGAAACAGTGGCTGAGTCGGGGAGGGTAGGAGCTATTCCTGCTATTTCTCGTAGTTTAAAGCGTATTATTCAGGAAAGAGAAAATACAGCAGAAGCAACG
>JBNKNM010000136.1:14225-14501 GCA_050293845.1 Pseudobacteriovorax sp.
GCTGGATCAATCAAGTATGGATAATGTTAAGAAAAAGCTCGAGAGTATTACAGGTAAGCAAGTTCTACTATCTGGGTCCGTAGATAAGTCTATTCTAGGTGGGTTTGTGGTCCAAATTGGGAATAGCATTATTGATATGAGTTTGAAAACAAAACTTAATGCCATGTCACAAGCAGCCGTCAAGTAAGGAGTAAAGTTAAATCATGGAAAAGATCCGTGTCGAAGAAGTCAGTAAAATCATTAGCGCTAAAATAAAAAATTTCGACCAAAAAGTAG
>JBNKNM010000137.1:0-14464 GCA_050293845.1 Pseudobacteriovorax sp.
GTTTTCGGGAAGTTTAAGAAATTGGAAGCCGCTTCTGCAAAGGCTTAAAACCCAAAAAAATTATCTGGATTACTATAACATCCAAGTTTTAAAAAAAGACCACAAGAATTAGAATTTTTAAGTAGGAATTCTATTATCCATCCGGGTTATTTTTTTTGGCGTTCCCACTTCTTAATGACCTGCCTAATCTCGTCCAAAGTGAGGGGCTTACATATGAGGTCTACCATTCCTGCATGACGATAGGCTTGTTGATCGGCGGGTAGGGTATTCGCCGTCATGGCAATGATAGGTGGCGGAGGGCTGTCATGGTGATTGAGAATCCAGTGGGTAGCCTCGAGGCCATCCATTTCGGGCATTTGGATGTCCATCAATACGATGTCGTATCGTATTGTCCTAATGGCATTGATTGCTTCTAGGCCATTAGTGGCTATATCAGCCTCATAACCTAACTTTATTAGCATGCGCCTGGCTAGAATACCATTTACATGATTGTCTTCAGCAATAAGAATTTTCGTTGGAATTGAATTAATCGTCATCTTTTTTTTCAAGAAAATAAGTCAAACTAAGTCCCTTTATAGTCATTCGGAAGCTTACCCGTTTACTTAATTATACCTAGCAGTAAGAGGTTTTTGCTAATTAAAATAGGGTTATATTTAATATTAAAGATCATTTTTTGTTTACAAAAATGATCTTTAAATGAAATTTTTCAAGAGTTGGAGTAATGCTTAATGAGAGATGGGCTTAAAGAGAAGCCTAGCTTCTCTTTAAGCCAGAAGCCACTTATTATTGGAGCTTCGCTTTTTCGCTTTCTAAGAACTGAATAATAGTATCGATTTGTTGATCAGTTAAAGATTTAAATCGTCGTGGAGGCATAGTCAGCATATGTTCCCCTTTATGCAAAGTAACTTCCTCACCCTCTTCATTGAAAAATTGAATGCCTTCAGACTTGAGCCGCTCTTCTGTGTAGCCCAATTTGAGCCTTTCTATGGCGATATCGATTTCTGCTGCTGCGTTGGCTCCCATCATCGCAAAGTCTATTTGGAAAGGTGCACCAACCGTTGCGTTATTTCCTTGACCTGGAGTACCTAGACTGAAATTGGCACGTGAGATTGAAGTATCTAGCTTTCCATTATGGCATTGGAAACAAGCCTGGATCAACATGGTTTCTGGAGGAGTTCCTTCGCGCACCGCAAAGCCCATATTCGCTCGTTGTGTATGGTCAGTTCTGAAGATGTCTCTGTGGTCTTCAAATTGATCCACCGTAATCATCCCAGCCCTAAAATCCTGGTATTGTTGTGTATACTTTTGCAATAATGAGGGTTCAGTAACCTTCACATCGTGGTAAGGAATGGGAATAATATTGCGGCCATCGTTTGAGACACCTACAGCTGCTTGGGCATAGAGTTCTTCCCAGGTAGCACTTTGGCCAGGAATTGTATTGTCAACCGGTTGAGCTCCGTTATTGTTGCTAACTTCATCTAGAATGGTTTGTGTTTGGAATTCAATTTCAGGAATTTGATCTTGGTTAAAACCATTAGTTCTAATAAGGTCTTCGAGGTTAGCCGGGTCAGATCCTGATATTGCAGGTCCTGGAATTCCTCCGTAGGTTTCATCTTGGCCATGGGCGGCATAGTAGTCATCAATTAGTGTTGTGCCATTCCCACGATTATCGCGCATCCAGTGTACCCACGGATTACGTAACTCTTGCATACGTCCAAAAACCTGCGTACCCACGCCTTCAGGTTGATGGCAATGGCGACAGTCAACGATAGTATTTTTTAAATCCTCATCCTGATAGAGGGTAAACTCGGTCCAATTAGACTCAACAGCCGGAGTCAAAAGCTCACCATTAGAACAGCCTTCTGGCTTAGCATTACAGGCTTGCTTAAAAGCTACGAGGAATAAATCAGGGTTGCTAGCTCCGTTATCATTTGCAACAAGAATTTCGGCAAATTGCTCACCGCGAACAAAGCCCATTGCGATGAAATTTGTTGTGTTAGCATTCCCACCAGGAGTCTGGTTGTTAAAAATGACAACCCGAGGGTTGATGGAGGAGACAAACTGACCTACTAATGAACTGGAGTGTCCTTGCACGGCAAAACCTGGGTTGCCATTCGCACCATTATTTCCTCTATTGGTGACGTTCGATGGGTCTAAGTTAAGGGCGACCTGCATCTCTTTTAAGCTTTTCGGGCGGATTTTCTCGACGCAAAACTTCTGAATGACGATATTGGTTTTGCCTGCGTTGTTAGCACAGACTTGAGCCATCTGCTCTTCGCCTTCCTTTAGTGGTTTATCTGGGTTCTTTAGTTTTGAAAATTCCATGAAATCTTCATCGGTGATCGCTCTTTGGATCAGGGGTAGCTCTTTAACGTCCACCTTTTCAGTTGGGTTTTCCTCTTCCGAACTTCCTTTGGCGTCCTCTTTTTTCGATTCTTCGGTTTGATTATCGCTGTTTTGAGGTGTGAAAACACTGCCTTGTTTACAACCCGTCAAAAGAAATGTCAGTATTATGCTGGCAATTTTTGTTCCCTGGCTCATTTTGGTCCCCAAATAATTTTAAATTCAGTAGCGGCACTTTTACATTATCGGCTTTCGTTTTATGAAACTTTAACTATGATATATAAATATAGTAATTATAGATAGTTACATGGAATCAAGAACTGGACATGATTGACAGTATCTACAAAATTTTGAAATGATTCACCGGCAGGTCTATACCTAAGGGTGTGATAGAGTAGGGTGATTAAAAAGTTATATTACTGTAATTTATGGGTGTTTTGTTATAGCTAAAGCTATACAGGAGCTAAACAAGGCTGCAGTATAGTTTTAGTATTGAAACTGGGGGACAGAATGAGAAGGCGCTTCTACAAATGGTATCTTGAGGCTATGGAGAAACCAGGTGTGTTTAAAACTTTACTCAGTATTTGGCCACCCTACTTGTTTTCAGGAATCAAAGTCGACTATGTGAGCTCTGACTATAGACTTGTTGTGGTTAGCCTCCGGCAAACTTTTTATAATCGCAATCATTTTGGGACTCACTTTGGGGGATCGCTGTTTGCCATGACGGATCCTTTTTTTATGTTCATGGTCTTACACAATTTGGATAGTCAGAAATATTTTGTTTGGGATCGAAGTGCAAAAATAGATTTTCTCAAACCAGGAAAAGGTGTCGTTCAGGGGAAAATGACTCTAACCCAGGAACAGCTTGATGATATTAAGCAAAGGACTACCTCGGGAGAAAAATATGAGCCGACCTTTCAGGCTGAAATTACTGATGAAGAGGGTGCGGTCGTAGCCCGATATTCGAAGACAATTTACGTCCGATTGAAACCAAAGTTCCGCCAAGCTTCCTAGGTGAAAGCTGGGCTGGCAATAGGTAAGTTTTATATTTCAAGAGCCCTGTTGTAAAAGGCTTTCATCATCCTGGGCAGGTTAACAGCTACAAGCTTATTCGTAATAGCTTTCGGAGCAAATACCTTGAGAGCCACATGGAGAGAATAGGTCACTTTGCACTTGTTATTTCCTAAGGCCTCGATGTTCCAAGATCCTGAGTTAGTCTTAAATAACGAGCCAGAATCAAGGTTCCATTCTAATTTTGTCGGGGGATGTTGAGACATTTTGAGGATGTAAGACATTTTTTTGATAACGTGAATATTATACTGAATTTTTGCTGACTTCTCTGTCTTTTCAAGTACTTCAATACTATCGACTTCAGGTAGAATGTTCGCATAGTTCTCATAGTCGGTGATTGCCTTATAGAACTTTTCTGCAGATACGTCAAAAACTTCTTCTCTGGTGGTACCAGACATAACTCCTCCTCTTGAATTCATACCGCTTAAGGCCCATCTATACTGTCTTATTACGTAAAGATCCGTCAAGTGCAAGGAGATCAGCTATGGGTTTGAAAGTTATTTTAGGAGTGTGCTGGACTCTTACTCAGTAATTTTCCTGGGGAATAGAGGAGCATATTTAACCAGTAAGCCCGAGATCTGAAAAAAATCAGTTTGGCAGCCTCGCAGAGAATCTTGATAGCTTCGGGCACATAACAAGCGAAAGACAGGCCTGAATTGGCCTTACATTTGGTTAAATTAAGGCTCTTTTACCAGATTGCCCTTTTGTTCTAAAGATTTAACGTCTTCCACCGATGGGAACAGAAGGAGGATCACCATTGTTAAAAGATTCAGTGTTCATGCAAGAACGTCGCTTCGAGGTTCGTTATAGCTTAAATGGACTGATTCCCATAAGGCTGATGTCTCAAGATATGGCTCCTGTTGTTGCCATGTTCATTGATGCCTCCAGTAGAGGGCTTGGGATCATTGTCGAACCTAAGTTAAGGGTGGATGAACACGTAACATTAAAGCTTTCTACAGGATTAGAGCTTGATATGATGGTCCGTTGGATTAAAAAACCAATTGGTTTCTCTACACCTGATACTCCCATTTTTCACAGAGCTGGACTGTGTTTAACGAACCCATCAGACATCGACATTGTGCGCTTACTAGAACAGTATGACTGTGTGGATCATTAATTATGATGCTTGACCTGCGACTTATTGAAAACGGATATCTTCACGTAGGTGTAGTAGGATATTCAGAAAATAAGCAAAAAGAAATAATGGAAGCCTTTAAAGGTTTAAACTTCCAATCTGTAGTAGGCTACAAGAGCTTTTCTGCTCTTAAGGAAGACGTATTAAAAGGGCGTATTCAGTGGGTTTTTTCTACACCGAAAGATGCATACGATATAAATCTGGAACAATTTATGGAAGAGGTTTACGAGAAGCTTGAGCTGATGCCTCTTGTTTTTAGCGTTTTGATTAACTACAATGATCTGCGGCAACTCCCAGCTCTTTTCGCGTGTGGACTTTTTACTTGGCATCCTGACAAAGGAGTACCTGAATATACGAGGCAAAGCCTTTGGAGGCTCAAGCGTAAGATCTCTCAGGTTCATGGTATTGGTCCTCTTATATCGTACTTGTTTTTTCGCACTTATTTAAAAGAAAAGAATCTGTGGCAAGAAATGACCGTTCTCTGTGAAAATATGATTAAGTATTTTCCCTATGAGGATTTGATAAAAGCTCACTTATTGGAAGCCTATATATGCTCGGGACAAAAAGCCAAAAGCGAGGCATTGTTACATAACTTAGAAAATTTCGAGCAAGTCTCTTCGGTGCGATTGACAGAGTTAAGGAAGCATCTACTTTCTGCAGCTAAACCAACAATAAGCCATCTATCAGAACGCTACAACTTTACTACAGCTTTAGTTGTCCATGCGAACAAGACTCAAAGGTACATGCTACAAGATATTCTTCAGCAATTTGGCTTTAAGAATATCTTGCTTTGTCAAGATGGGCAACAAGCCTGGGAGCATATTACAAAAGAAAAGATTGACTTCACAATTATTGACTGGAATTGTGAGAATCTTTCTGCTGCTAATTTATTACAACGTATTCGTTTATGCGGTTATTGGGAGTTTCCCATTATTGTCCAAGCTAATAACCTTAAACCCAGCGAAATACAACTCATCAAGCTATATGGAGTCGCCTGTTGCGTCCCCAATGTGAGTAATCAATTTTTCCACAAGATGGTTATTTCTTGGAATCTTGTGCAAGGAAAAGAGCCAAGTGAAGCCCAAGGTATTGAACGAAAAGTGCTAGAAAGGCTCGGAGTTCGTGATGTTCCCCGTGCCATCCGGTATTTTGAAAAGTACTTACGAGTGGCAAGTCGTGATCCGGGTAAAGAAAAATTATTACTCGCTCAAATCGAGATGGCAAAGGGAAATTACCTAGATGCAAGGTATTTGCTATTGGAAGCGAGAAACGAAACAAAAGTAAATATAGTAAAAGTTGATACCATGATTGCTCAATGTCTATTTGCATTAGGAGATTATGCTGGTGTAATCAGTTTACTGAAGCGTATCAAAAAACATGCTGTTAATATGATAGAAGTTGATACCTTATTAGCTAGATCACATCTTAGAATTGGAGATTTGACATCAGCTATGAGGATTGTCAATGAAGAAGCTCAGATAGATGGAGAACACCCATGGGTTCTTCGGGTGATGGCAAAGGCATTTGCCTTAAATGAAAATCTAGATCGAGTTGATCAAATTTCTCATAAAATAAATATGGCTATATCCATTAGAGATTGTCTCAATCTCGGGCGTGTATATTGTAACAACGATGCCCTCTTCCAAAAAGGAGTGAATCTTTATCGTACATGCCTCGATCTTTGCGAAAAGTACGATAAACCTTTGAAAGATACGGTTGAACTGAACTTAGCTATAGCCTATATCTTTGATCGAAAGTTAGATTTAGCAATCGCTCACTTCGAACAGGTAGCAGAGGTTTCAGAACAATTAAAAATGGTTTATGAAAAAGTTCAGGAATTTTTAGGTGAACCATCAGCAAAAGTACCGGAATTTAAGTTTATCAGTTTCGAAAGGGTTGCTGATTTTAGAGAAAATTATCTAAAAAAACATGAGATTGAGCTAGTAGAGACTCCTACCGTCAGTAAGGACTCTAGTTTATTGTTTCTTCGGGGAATTTTCCCGAAACATAAGGCTGCATAGTATTAGTGAGCATGGGGCGTTTTAATTTTGTCCAAACCTTGGGTAAAGGCGATAAATCCTCTCACTGCTTTTTGCGCTACTTCTGGTAATAGGTGTGGAGCAGGTTTAGGGACTGGTGATACTTCAACTGTTAGAGCGAAAGTACCATAAGTCATATAAGCATAATCAATAAATTCTCCTTCACTTTTGTAGTCTTTATAAGATTGTTTATACTTGTGAATTCCCATGGCATTAGCAATGAGCTTACCGAGGGAAAAAAACTGTCGTTCATGGTAAACTTTTTTATTGGAAAAACACCAGGGCCATAGAATGGCTTCAATTCCAGCATGAAAAGCAACAGAACCGACAAAGTTATGCTCTTCCATGAGGTTGGCAACCAATCGCGTTTCAACAAGACGAAATGGCTTTTGTAAGTTTGTGGGATGAGGGTAATCGCGGTTGGGATCTGTTCCATCGGCGGCAAAGCGCGACTCCATTACAAACCCATCAGGGTTAACTAATGGTTGAATGATGAAACGATAGCGGTTGAGCATATTGCGCACAACTTTTTCATTTTTTTTACGCGCTAAATAATCAATCACAGCTAGAGAAGCTTCTGTCGAAGCTTTCTCATTGCCATGATGGGTGCCGTTAATAAAGATTGCAGGAGCTTGAGGATCCTTACCTTCAAATATTTCTAAAGCCCCTATTTCTAAACCTTTTGCTGAATATCCTAGCTTCTTATATTGAATATGATCGTGGATGACAGCCTGTTTTTTAAGAAACTGTTCGATGTAGGTATAATCATGATATTGATCAAACCGAATACCGTAGCTAGCTTTTGGAGCCAATAAAACTACGACGCCGGTTACTATCCAAAGTAACCGTAGCATAAATATTGCCTCTTAGATTTGTTTTGTGATTAATGACTGCTTTAAAATGTTAATAGCTAACACAGATACTGTCAATTACTGCTTAGAAAGCTTGTGTTAAAGCCACTTGTCAAGTAGAATGCGAGTTATGCCAGGGCAGATTCATTTCCGGAATCCAGGACAAATAGACAAGAAGAGTCCGTCTTTGAGGATATATCCCTTAATTTTTGAATGTTTATGCTGGAATTTGAGAGACCAAAGATATTAAGGTCTGCTTTAGGACTTATTGCTAAATGGTGATCAAATTCTCCATGGTATAAATAAATTTTTGTATTCGATGGTAAACGAGCATCTTTAGCTAAGGAATGGAGGAAGACATCAGAAGGAGCGATGTTTTCACTTTTGTTGATAATGGAAACAAGATTAATATGCCCTTGCCAGTTACGATTCAACTGGTAACCAAGAAGTATAGCCAAATCAAGGTTTGCTAATCGTAACCCAAGGGTCCAATCTGGGCTCTGGTCCCTTATCCAGATATTTATTTCTCTTTCGCGGCCAAACAGAGTATCATTGTTCAGAACCAAAAGAGCTACACCCATATGATGCTCTTTGGCAATAGTAAACAGGGATTCGACTTCTTCTTGTGTAAGATGATTGGTATCCATATATAGAATATTGGGCTTGAAAAAGCTTCCTTTAAGAATGGAAATGGCTATTTCGGTACCGTCTCCAATGGTTGGTGCTCCGACACTTGCATGAGTTGATAACAAACCTTCAGCTCTAAAGTAATCAACAATCTGTGAAAGTCTGTTAGTGTCAGGATTATGCTCATGGGTTTTAATGCTGAGAGCTTGAATAGATCCTTTAGGAGATACTAAGGAGAGTAAAAATCGGTATTCCCCCTGTAGCTGCTGCGTGTGCTTTATGGGAATCAAAATATCGGGTTTCCAAGCCCGTTCCAAGCCCTCTGAAATCCTCTTTTGACTTTGACGTGCTGCCCAATCAGCCAACGCCAGAAAAATCCCGGATCGTACGGTTTCCCACGGTGTTTCGAGTTGACGGCTTTCAAGGTAAATATAAACCGCTATCACTATCATAAGTGCTAACAGTCCAAAAAATGGGTGGGTGACGAGAATTGCTATGACGCTGGATATGGCACCCAGTGCTGGAACCCAAATGGGAACTTTAAAGGAAGGCCTGAAAGACACAAGGTTGAGGCTCTGCTCAATCAAAACAACAATATTTAAGGTTGCATAGGTAATGAGAAAAAACATGGTAATCAGTGCGGCAACACGATTGAGATCTCCCAGTAGGAGTGCTCCTCCCACGATGGCAGTATTGACAAGCATAGCATTGCGAGGGGTTCCCCCCTTGCTTTCCCGAGATATAAAAGATTCTCCGGGAATGATTTTGTTCTGAGCCAGAGCAGCTAGTACATTGGGGGCTGCTACAAGGGAAGAAAGGGTGGCCGAAAAGCAAGAGCTTAGCAATCCAATTAAAACAGCTGGACCCCAAAAAGAATGCTCTGTGGCTATCAAGTAATTATTCTTCAGATCTTCAGGACTTGCTACGACACCATACCAAATGATAAGCAACGCATAAACAATGAGTGCGGTTGCCCAGGCCGCCATAGTTCCTTTAGGTATGGAACGACCGGGGTCAGCTAACTTGCCGGAAAGACTGGCTCCCACTTTAATACCGGTTCCAGCAGGAAAAAAAATAGCAAATAGTATCCATAGGTTACCTGCTTCAAAATCGCCCCAGAGCTGAGGGGGGTGGAGTTCGGGGCTTGTCCAAAAACCTGCAAGCATGCTGATAAGAGCTGTGATTACGCCTACTAATACTATTGATTGCAGTTGGAGTGCTAATTTTTCACTGATTATAGCCAGAGCCGCACCTGCCGAGAAAACGATGCAAACTATCCAATGGGTTTTGTGGTGGGGGAAAAAATACTGCCAACCTTCCACAAAGCCATAGATATAGAGGGCAGCCCCCAAACTTTGCGCAAGATAGAGAGGAAGTCCTACTGCACCACCAGCTTCGAGGCCCAAGGATTGGCTGACCAAAGCAAACACCCCTCCGGCGCGCAGGCGAATATTTGTGGTGATAGAGCTAAAGGATAATGCAGCAGTTCCCGTAATAACAAACGTTAACAGCAAGATTAACAGAGCCCCAATAATCCCCCCATGGCCAACAATCCAGCCCATGCGGATATACATGATAACGCCGAAGATTGTTAGTATGGTTGGTCTAAAGACTCCAACGTAAGTACTGAGCTTTTTGCTGGCCTTGTATTTGTTTTTTTTTGGTGATTCTCTAGCGTTAGATTTATGCCGCTCATGGGGTGCTAATGGCTCAATGATCGGGTCTATTCTTGCTATCGGGCTTCCCGGCTCTTGCATTTCAAGTTCTATCCTATTCTCAGCTCAACTATATAAATGGGCGCGTTACTGGGGTTTAATTAGAGCTGTAATGCATGCTCTGAGTATCGGATTGTCTTTGAAAATCATTAATTTGTAACTGCAAATAGACATTTTTAGTATCTGTGTACTATACCGTTATTCTACTGAGAAGCATTTTGTCAACTATCTTGACAAAGATATGAAGGAATCAACAGAGCAAATGTCAAGTTTATTAAAAATATTATTACGTTTCCGTTAGTTGCATGAAAATTTCTAGAAACAGTCAGGGCTTAAGGAAGACCTGTCGATAGCTTTTCTATAGAACCAGGTGAGGAGTTCTCTAATGGGTAGAATTCTTGTTATTGACGACACAGCTGATCTAAGAATCATGCTGAAAGATTTTTTTGAAGATCTCGGTCATGAGGTGTTAGAAGCCAAGACAGGTGCAGAGGGTTTACATATCATAAGTGGTGAGCCACTGGATTTGGTGATTAGCGATATCATAATGCCTGATATGAATGGTGTGGATATGATGAAGACCCTCAGACGCAGTAATAAAAAATTACCGGTTATCGTATTATCGGGTTATCAAGAAGAGCTGTCGTCAATAAAACGGCATGGGGTTTATGCTTGCCTTATCAAGCCTCCCAACTTCAGCGAGTTGAAGAACCTGGTAGATATCATTACCGGTAAGATTTCCGCTTAGATTTCGTTTATTGATCTGAAATTGACTGTCCATTCAATTTTCCGAAAATCCTCACCTACCTAGGTTGATGAGGCTTAGGGGAACAGGAATCCCCTACTATAGCCGCTTTAGCGGCGGGAGGCTGTCAAGAAACGTCTTTAATCCGATATTCAAGTAGACCTCGGGGAGATTCAATAACGATCTCATCGTTGATATGTTTTTCTAAAAGCTCTTCTCCCAAAGGAGAGTGAGGTGTAATCACTTCAATTTTGTGACCTTCATAAAAAATGGAAAGTCCTCCACCTTGGGGAGAGAGAAAGTAAAAATGGGTGTGACCATCGTGCTCTAACTCCACCAGAGCGGTGAGTCCAATGTCTTCATCTTTGCCAAAGTTTTTAATGTTTAAAGATTTGAGTGCTGCCAGCTGACCGCGGGCGGCATTGACTCTTACTGTTTGTGCTTTTGCCAAAAGACCTGCCTCAAGGGAGCGATGGTCAATTTGACTTGCTGGGACGTTGTCCTCTTGCAGGGACTCACATTCTGCATCGGTAACTGATTGATCAAGGGTATGGATTTCGTCTTCAAGAGTTGCTAGAATTCTACCCATTATTTCTTCTTTCTTCATTCTACGTACCCTCCACTTGGTGTCATCCCAAGCTCTTGATTGAACACTGTTAGCATCGGTATGCAATTTCAATTACACTTAATATCTTTGGGTATACTTTTAAAATAGCTATGCAGCTGGGCTCTATTTACTTGCTAATACGAAATTCAAGGTTTTGCAATCATTAGTGAATCAAAACAAGCTTAGGTTTTTTGATAAGAAAGCCGATATGAACTGTGTTTTATCTTAAACTCTAGGGGCCATATATGCGTCATCAGACATTAAAGCTGTTCGCGTTACTATCTGTTTTTTTTGTCATTATTTCATGTAGCAACAACAAAAAATCAGATGATCCGGCAACGATAGGATCGGCGAATCTGGGGGGAGAACTTTGTGAAGGTGATGCTAATGGCAACATCTATATTAGCTATAATTCAGAAAACACCATTGAGGAATTGTCACACTGCGGAGTCATCCAAGCTAATCTTTATGTGCATTATAATCTGGGAATGAAAGACTTATCGAGTCTTGCCAATCTCACAGAGATTACAGGAACATTAAGTCTGGTAGATAACGAGGCATTAACCAGTCTTGAGCATTTAGCTAACCTTGCCAAAGTTGGCGGTAATCTTAGTATTGCACGCAACTCCCAATTAAAGAACCTCAAGGGTCTTGAGAACTTAATTGAAATTGGGGGGGATCTAATCATCGATGGCAATAAAAATATTGAAGATACCTCAAGTCTTAGCCAGGTCTCTCAAATTGGGGGAAGCATTTTAATCTATGGGGAGGCCAAATTAGCATCCCTGGATGGGCTTTCCCAAATTAAATCGGCTAATGATTTAGTCATATTAGGAAATAAAGGTCTTAGCCAGGTAAATCTACAAGGTTTGGAAGAGCTGGCAGGTGACTTTAAAGTGGTCGAAAATATCGATTTAGCCAATCTTAATCAGCTGTCGCAACTTAAATCGATTGGCGGAAGTATCATTATTTCAGAAAATGTTGGTTTGACCAATCTCATAGCTGAAAGTACCCTCAACACGGTGCAGGGGGGAATTTTTATTACCGATAACGGAGAACTAACATCTTTGACCACCTTAGCAGCCATTCAATCGCCTATCAGCTCCTTGAGCATAACACAGAATGCGCTGTTAGATGTGGTGAATCTTGCTAATGTGACAGAAATTACCGGTGACGTATTAGTGGAATTTAATGATGCCCTAACTACCTTAGATATTAATAATACAAGCTCAGTCGGAGGAAAGTTTTCTCTTGCTAATCTTAGTGCTTTTACCACCTTGTCTGCGGCAAAACTTACTTCCATAAGCGATAGGCTTACCGTTGATAAGGTCCCCAATCTCGGTTCGTTTGCAGGTCTGGGAGCTCTCAGCCAAGTGGGGGGATTGATAGCTATCGAAAACGAAAAGCTGGCAAGCCTTGCCGGACTTGAGCAGCTCACAACCGTTGCTGGCAGCTTAAAGTTTGTCAGTAATCCCGCTCTCAATGATATCACTGCCCTGGCTAAGGTTACCGGGAACATTGCTGGAGATCTTGAAGTGAGTGGCTCTGAAGCCCTCACTTCCATAGCATCCCTGGGGGGGGTCACCAGCACTTCAGGCTATGTGTATATCGTTGGGACTGGGGTTTCTAGCCTAGGGGGCCTTGATGCTATCACTAGTGTGGGGACAGATATAGAAATTGCTTTTAACCCTAATTTAGCGGGTGATATTACTCAGTTTGCAAATATCACCCAGATTCCAGGACATTTAAAACTTATGAATAATGAGAGCGTTACGGGACTTTCTGGCTTTAGGAATGTCACAGCGGTTGGGAGTTATCTCCAGTTGGTAAATATGGAACAATTGACCTCACTTGCTGATATAAGCAGCATAGCTACGGTCGGTGACTTTTTTGAACTTAATGATAATAATGGGCTCAGATCTGTGACCGAATTGGGGCTAACAAATGTTATGGGTGAGTTTCGTATTATACAGAACAGATGCTTAGATGTCGCTAATATAGCCACTTTCACTGGGGGTGGTGTCAGCTATAACAATGAACTTGAGATGATAGCAAATAATGGCTTAAGCATAGATGATGCTGAGCTTTGCCCCGTACTACCTTAATCTATCATAGGATAAGGGTTCTTAAGAAATTCACCCTGCTACCGAAAGCTAGTTAAAGCGGGGTACCATGAATATCTCTAACTTCGGTCACTTATTCAAGTCCTTACTGCCAAAAGAAAAATTAATTGTAAGCTTTTCGCTTATGGGTGTTTTTTCTTGCTTAGTTTTTTCGGTTATTTCATATTTATCTGATAATAAAGACGAAAGTTTGATTTTATTACTTCTTGCTGTCTTTATGATATTACCTTTGGTTTTACAAATAAAAACCCGCAATAGCTTTTATGGTTCTGTATGCCTCATCTTTTTTTCTGCGTTTGCCATTGCTATAGGATCGGGATTTGACGATGGTTTTGAAGATGCTTCCCTCTATTGGTACTCGATTCTTCCACTGATAGGGGGCATGTTGCTGCAGAAAAAGGGTATTTTAGTAGGGACCAGTTGTTCTTATTTTGCTTTTGCTCTGTACTCCACGAGGGATGCGATTCTGGGGATTAACATTCCCTTTTATGGTACTTATCTAGATAATTTGAGTGGAATTTACCTTTTCACCCTCGTTGTGGCTTCGATTTGCTGGCAATTTGTCAATGCTAGTGAATGGATGCTCATAGGACGTACGGAGAAAATTAATATTCTATTGAAAATTGTTTCCCATGATATATCCAATTCCTTGATGGTGGTGCAAGGGCTGAGCCAGCACTTGCTAGAAAATTTCGACCATGAGGAACAAGTTAAATTTGCCTTAGGCAAGATTTCAAAATCCGCGATAAATATTAGTAATATTTTAGAAAGAGTCAGATGCCTCCAATCTATTAAAAGTGATAATTTAATGATGGAATTGCAGTCGATTTCAATAAAAGAGGTTTTTCAAAGTGCGATTTCAACCTTCGAAACCCAGTTACATAAAAAAAAGATAAAGTTAATTTTAGAAATTGATCAGCCAGATCTCTACTTTATTGCTGAACCCGTAACGTTTATTAACGAAGTGCTTAATAATCTCATCAGTAATGCCATTAAGTTTTCCCACCCGGGTAGCAAGGTTGTCGTAGGGGGGTGCCGTGAAAATGACTTGATACATATTACTGTTCGTGATTTTGGAATCGGTATCTCCCGACAATTAAAAAAAGATCTTTTCAATAATTTTAAACCAACGTCAAGAAAAGGGACTCAAGGAGAAGAGGGAACTGGATTTGGATTACCCATTGCGCGATTTCTTGTCCTGCTATATG
>JBNKNM010000138.1:0-14446 GCA_050293845.1 Pseudobacteriovorax sp.
TCGCGACCTCGAATAGCAGATTGTAGGGCAATTGTACTCGTGCAGAATGATTAACAAATCACATAGCAGATTAGGTCGCGTCTATTTTATTTCAATGAGAATTATTTTCAGGATTTACATGATACTTATTCTTGCTGTTCCTTCATGAGCACAAGTAATCGCTTTGAAAAGCAGTCATGAATTTCCCTGATCTGTTCAACAGTCGATCTAGCATCGAGACTATAGAATGCTATCTCTCGTTTCTCATGATAATCCCTTTGGACATGGTAGATGGTATTTCTTAAGTCTTTTAATGCGCTTATAATATTTTCTTTCCCAGATAGCACACAGTCTATTTCGATGTCAGAAAGTTTAAATTCAACTCTGTATCCCTCGATCAATACATATAGGAAGGCATACCAAAGGTTTTGATATTGAGTGACAATATATTTTTCTGTTGGGTCTTTATGCAGTTTTTTCTGGATCGCATCTTGATAGTTTGTCATCATTAAATTTGCGTTTAGAAAGTACTTATGCAAGATGAAATATTCATTGTTAATATTCTTAGCTATCATGTTCAAAATTTTCCATAATATATAACCAAATTCTATTTTGACGATAAAATCAAGTTTAAGACGATGCGCAGAATTTAAGCAGGTTGTTGGTGGGAATCGCTCTTCCCGCCGACTTCACTCAAAGGCAAACTATTCAACAAATCCTTCAGATGCTTCCAATTAGGCAAAAAGCTATCCATCAAAGATAAAAATCGCTCATTGTGATGTCTTTCAAGCAAGTGGGTCATCTCATGAACAATAATATACTCAAGACACTCCGTAGGCTTTTTAGCCAACTCCAAATTAACCCAAATACGCTGATCCGAGATATTACAAGATCCCCACTTAGCCTTCATTTTTTTGACGCCCCAATCTTTAACCTCCACCCCGATGATTTTCTCCCATTTAGCAATTAAATCTGGAATCTTCTTTTTAAGATTTTGTCGGTACCATTGGTCTAGAATGTCTCGTTTCTTATTTGCATCTGATCCAGGGCGAACATGAAGGGTTAGCTTGGATTTATTCTTAATTTCCACATACGGCGCAACCTCCTCTTCAACAAGGTCCAGACGATAGCGGCGGCCTTGGAAATAATGGCTTTCCCCTTGCGACATCGATCGTGTCGACTCCCTGTTTTGCCCAGAAAAACTTCTCTGCTGCTTACGAATCCATTTCAAGCGGGTTATGATCGCTAGCCTAATAGATTCGCGAGTCATGCTAAGAGGAGCTGCAATCTTAACCTCGCCAAATGGTGGATAAACACCAATATGAAGATTTTTGATGTCTTTTTTAGTTACATCAACATTCAGATCACTGACGGAAATTTTAAACGATTCAATAGTCACTCTGGGCCTTTATGATTTCAAAAATTCGTTCAATATCCTCGGCACTGTAGCCTTCCAGTACTTCGGAGATTGCAAACATGATGGATCTCTCCTTGATGCGGTGTCCGCGCCAACTATCCTGCATTGTATCACGAACGGCTTGGTCGATCCTAATGGCTAGCCCTTCGTCGTGCTTTAGGTTGTCATATAAGGCTTGCAGAGCTTTTGTATCCATTGAAGCGGGGTAGTGATCACTGCCGCCAGGTTGCTTCACATTAGCGACAAGTTCCTTGATCTTGTTAAGGTATTTCTCATAATCAATGGCGTCAGATCGTCTCTCTTTAATGAGAGCATCTAGAAGCTCTGACATCTTCTCATAGTACTTGGGATTGGTAGGCGACTCGTCGGTAATGATCTTGCGGACATTGTTCTCAATAGCCTCTGCCATTGTTTTTTCGTCCTGCTTCGATCTTGGCTGAGAAGCTTTTTTAGTCTTACCTTCCGATTCTCCAAGGTTGGTGAGATCAACGAGGCCGACATCTTCTAAAGCGGAGATCACCCGACTATCTTTGGCTTCGATGTAACTGTCAAGAAGGTGCCTCATGGCTGGCTCGTATAGTTTGACGTCAATATAGTCACCACTGGCAAGCTTCACTTCTCTAGTAACTAGCTCATAATGAACAACCTCGTCTTTTATCTCCTTAAACTCAGGTTCCAAATAGCCTGCCTTTTCCATTTCGCCTGCTATATTTGCATAGGCTCTCATCAGGGAAGCATTAAGCTTATAGAGAGTGACTCGCTTCGGCTCATTTTCTCTAAGAGTGAATTTATCCGATGTATCAGCAGCACAAAAATAATGGAGATAATCAGAGGTTTCCTTGGGGCGAGCAACTGGTTCACAGAGAGCTTTAATGGCTTCCCTGGCTGATTCTAGGTTAATGGTTGCCTTTGTGATGCGATCTTCAAGTAAGCCTTTGACGTCTTCCTGATCAAAATTATCTAAGGCACCGCTGGTATAATCTGTTACTGCTCCCTTGATATTGTAGAATAGGTCTTTGTAGTCAACGATATAACCGTATTCCTTATCGTCACCATCCAAGCGGTTCACACGACAGATCGCTTGGAAAAGGGCATGGTCACGCATTTGTTTATCGATATATAAGTAAGTCGCAGACGGAGCATCAAAACCGGTAAGCAACTTATCCACCACAATCAAAAGTCTCATTTGACCGGGTTCTTTAATAAACTTGGTCTTAACCTGCTTTTCAAAATCCTCCGCCTTATTCATAGCCTCCTGTTCAGGAAGGTCAAAATACTCGGCAAGCATCTTTCGATATATATCGTATTGGTGCAGCTTTTCTGTATATCCTTCTCCCGTTTCTTCGCCTTTGATATCGGCTGGAGATGGCTGATAACTGGTGACGATGGCACACTTGCCTTTGAAATCCGTCTTTGAGAACAGTTCAAAGGTCTTACAGGCTTGATAGATACTGGAACAAACGAGCATGGCATTGCCACGGCCATCCATAAGGCGCGGCTTGGTTTCCATATCGAAGAGGATATCGTTGACAATTTTTTCCAGACGGGACTGGCTTGACAGCACCTTCTTGATGGTTGCCCATTTCTGCTTGATTTGCAGTCTTGCCATATCAGATAGGCCTCTGGTCTTTGCTTCAAACCACTGATCAATTTTTCCCTGGGACGTAGTTTGTTGATCAATATCACGGGCTTCATAGCGAAGATCTAAGACAACGCCATCGCTAACAGCTTCGTTAAATTTATAGGTGTGAATATAGGAACCAAATACTTCGATACTCTTTCTCTTGTCCTTTTTGAGTAGCGGAGTACCGGTAAAACCAATAAAGAGCGCGTCCGGTAATATTAGCGTCATAGCTTCGTGTAATTTCCCCGATTGGGTGCGATGACATTCATCAACGAACACAAACATATTTCCAGGAATTGTAATTTCCCCAGACTTCTTCTTCAGTTCTTTGACAAATTCGTCCACTTCAGAGTCAGACTCACCGCCAAACTTATGAACCAGGGCACACATCAACCAATCCTCGTTGGCTTGGAGAGTAGCCAATAAAGCCTCTCCTCCGCTGGAATAGGTTTTTTCCTTAACCTTTCCGTTTTGTATGCGTACGATTTGTTCATCCACACCAAAAAAGACCTTCTCAATTTGCTCATCCAGTTCGGTGCGGTCAGTAACGATCAAAACCCTAGCATCATGAACACTTTCGCGAATCCATTTTGCGAGCCACACCATGGTTATACTTTTACCAGATCCTTGAGTATGCCAGATAATTCCGCCTTCTCTTCTACCGATCCGGTCTTGGGCTAACTTAACGCCGAAATATTGGTTATGGCGAGGGACTTTCTTTACCCCAGCATCAAAAACTGTGAAGTCATGGATAATTTCAAGAAAGCGATCCTTACGACACACACAATTCAGGTGATGATCCAGAATCTTGTCGATGTGAGGATTGCCGTACTCTTTCCAAGTAAGAAAATACTTTTCAGGAGTTTCGATAGTACCGTATTTAAGCCCCTCGGTATCGTTACCTGCCATGACCAGTTGCATGGTTGTAAAGAAGGGCCGTATGAAAGTCTTTTTCTGGTTATCGAGATTTTGTCTGATCCCTTCACTCACAGAAACCAAGGAGCGCTTAAGTTCGATCACACCCAGGGCAATTCCGTTGACGTAGATGACAATATCAGGACGTTTTTTGTTTTCGCCCCTGATGGAAACTTCTTCAGCGATGGCAAAGTTATTTTCCTCAGGATTCTTCCAGTCAATAAGCCAAACAGTTTCCATTTGCTGGCCAACGCCTTCTTTGACTTTAACGCCATAACGAAGCTTGCTGTAGACGACTTTGTTTGCGTCATAGAGATTTTTACCATCACCAATGGCAGCGGAGCGGCTGAGATCGTGGAGGGTCTTTTTGATGAGGGTATCGGAATATCCTTTTTTTGCTAAGTATTCAGTGAGAAGAGTCTCTTCGATGTTGCGATTGTTCTCTCGTTTGGTCCAATCGCCGAGGTACTTGTATTTTAGTTCTTCAGTGAAGAACTTGATGACCCTTCCTTGGGTTTCTTTTTCGCGCTGTCCTACGCTGCTCATACTAGCCTCGTTTTTCCTGTTAGGAGTTCTTGCATCATGCCTTGTTTGATTGCTTTATTTTTTCGGAGTTTGTGCGTTAACTTCTCTAGTTCTGAAGTCATACCTGACGTTAGTGAAGCTATTGCTTTTTGCTCGTTGATTGGGGGGCAGGGTATTTGGAATGACCCTACTTGTCCAAAGTTAAGGCCTTCTCTGTTTCCTCCAGCTTGAAAGCTGTCAATCTGTTTCTGACAGAGCTCAGAGAGTAGGAGTGAATTTAAAAAATCCGAATCGAGATAGCTCGGGATCACACGAATTATGCAAACATGCTGATTAACATTTCCTCCGACTATCGCTGGCTGAGCTACGGCAGATCTTCCTATAGATGCTCCGGTTATGTTTAAAAACACATCGCCAGTCTTTATTTCGGTGGCAGAGAAAGAAGAGTGAATAGCATCTGCGATGTAAGCGACATCGTTGAGAAGAAGATTCCCCCAACCGATGTTTTGGCTTCTTATAAAAGGTCGTCCTTCTTTCTCATAGATAGCGGAACCTCCTGTCGGAGTTATTCCACTTCCAATTTTGCTAGTCAGGTCCATCAATTTATGAATGTCCCAATCCTCCGGAATAACCCCAATCTCAGTCTCCTTATACCCCTTACCCTCCCCAAATCCAGGCAAGCGAGTCTTCCCAGTTAAAAGCTGCTGCATGGTAGCGGTTTTGATGGCTTGCTTTTTGGCAATGAGCTTTTCGAGGGTTTGGATGAGGGCATCGACATCGGATAGGGCTGAGGCGATGGCTTTTTTTTCCGAGTTTGGTGGAAATGCAACCAAAAGCTTTTGCATTTTTTGAATACCGAATGCAGCCTGTGAAGTACTATGCAACTCCCGATTAATTTGGTCTTGGGCAACTCCTGATTTTAACCAAGCCATTAAAAATTTAGGATCGATTTTAGGTTGGATAAGTAAGATATTTGCGCTGAGAGCATAACGAAAAGGAACCTGTGGTAGAAATTTAGGCTGACCTATTGTACCAATTTTTCCAAAAACAATGTCCCCTGCTTGGATGTTGAAGCTTCTTTGCTGTTTATCAACTGCGGAGCTAACTATCTTTCGGCAAGTTGTCCAATTAACTGTATGGTCATCTATAAAGTCGCTAATCCCAATGTATGGTTCGCCTCCAGCGATTGCTTGGGGTGTTCTGTGATCTGGTTGTGGATCGATTATTGTTGCCACTGTGTCAAGACTAGATATTTCCCAATCTTCTGGAATTACACCAACCTCAGTTTTCTTATATCCTTCCGCAACTACCATGACACACCCATAGCCCTCAAATGATGCTCAACCATCCCACTCAACTCCACCAAATCAGCCTCAATCTTAGGCAAAGGCTCATTATAACGCTCTTCAAGGGTCTTGATCCGCTCCACCATTCGACTGATCACTCGCTCAATTTCACCGTCAATGGATTTACCGAGGGTAGCGATCCACTTGTGTTCGATGACGATCTCTTTAATCTCCGTTTCAGTAATCTTGGGATACTTTGCGTAGACCTTCTCATCGAGTTCTTTCTGAGCGGTTTTAACTACCTTCTCGGCACTAGCCTGACTATTTAGATGCTTTAGACAACTCTGTAGTAACTTAAGGTCATCAGCGCTACCATTTGATTTGAGTTTTTTGATCTCATCAGTCAGTAAGGCTTTGGTTATTTTATCCTTGTCGTTCTTTGCATCTTCCAATGGACTATCTTCGCCACTGTTTTCATCCACAAAAGATTCAAAGTCTTGGGCGGCCGTATCAGCTTTAGTCTGAAGATCATCAATGGTCTGCTTTTCACTAGAAAAGAATTTCTCTACAACTAAATGCGGAGGGATCAAGTCAGCTTTGTACTTCTTTTTAGCGATGATTAGATCTGGGGTTTCCTTTGATTTCTTACCTTTTTCTTCGACGATGACTCTTAGCTTATTAGCATTCAACCAGCCGTCTTGGATTATTAGTGAAACGTCATCTTGCATGATGTCGGCCCAGTAATCCATGAGGTGTTGATAGATGTCATATTTATCCAGAAGGGGTGCTTCTTTAAATCGCTCTAAAAGATCTTCTGAGATATTGAATATGAACTTTTTTGGATTATCTCCTTGAGAAAGTTCATAGAACGACTTGCTATGCTCTTTGACCCACGCGGTGAACAGACTCTTTGAAACATTGGCAAAGCTTTTGAAGTCTTTGTGCTCTAAAACAACAGCTTTAATCTCATCAGCTTTATGTTTGGCTTCTAGGTATCCTTCTCGTCCAGATTCCTTAAACAGCTCGTTGCGGATGGCAGGTAAATGCTGCCAATAGCTTTCTAGTTGGTCAATGTCAGCTTTGGGAATACCGCCGTTTAGGTGAGCTGTCAAATCATGGAGGTCTTCAGGCTCACTGGAATCGATGTAGCGCGGGATGTTGAGATTGTATTCATTTTTATCAGCAATTTCTGAGATAGGAACAAAGCGCGAGTAGCGATCGATCTCAATCTGCTTGTTAAACACATCGACGATTTTATGAATGTCCTGGCTACGAAGCCTATTCTTATTGCCGTCTTTCATAAAACCTTTGCTACCATCGATCATAAAAATATGAGTGCGCTTGGCTGCATCGGCTTTATCGAGGACGATAATACAGGCGGGAATTCCTGTTCCGTAAAATAAGTTGGCAGGTAGACCAATAATGCCTTTGATATATCCCTGCTTCACCAAGTTTTTACGGATAGTCGATTCCGCATTGCCGCGAAACAAAACCCCATGGGGCAGAATCACAGCGCCCTTACCGGTGCTTTTTAGGGATGTAAGGATATGTAGTAGAAAAGCGTAATCACCATTCTTATCTGGTGGAACGCCATATTCAAACCTTCCAAATTCGTCGTCATTAGGATTAAAACCATTGCTCCATGACTTGTATGAGAAAGGAGGGTTAGCAACGGCAAAATCAAATTTCTTCAGACTACCATCTTTTTCTTTGAAGTGTGGGGCTGAAAGGGTGTTGTCCTTCCAGATTTCAGCAGATTCATTGTCATGAAGAATCATATTCATGCGGGCCAAGGAGTGAGTGGCATTATCCATTTCTTGGCCGTAGATACTCATTCCACTGGGAGACTCGTCCGCGCCTTTTATGAGCAAAGAGCCAGAACCACAGGTTGGGTCATAGAGTGTCATTTTCCTCGTGGTTTCGTCATTGATCCCGACAACCTTGGCTAGGATTTTTGACACCTCGGCAGGTGTATAAAATTGCCCTTTGCTTTTGCCTGATTCAGTCGCAAAGTGCCGCATGAGGTATTCGTAGGCATCGCCGAGAAGATCATCGCCTTCAGCCCTATTGGCCTTTAAGTCCAATGTCTCGAAGATACCGAGAAGCTTGGAAAGGCGATCTTGCATGTCCTTGCCTTTACCGAGCTTATCCTCGTCATTGAAATCTGCTATGTCAATGACGCCCTTAAGATCATTTTCCTCAGCAAGCTTGCCGATGATCTTATTGATTTGATCGCCAATTTCCTTTTTGCCCTTCCATTGCAGCATATCGTTGAAGGACCCACCTTCGGGGACGATTAGGAGGGAGTTTTTAGAGCCGCTATACTTGTCAGAAACATATTTTACGAAGAGTAGGGTGAGGACGTAGTCCTTGTACTGGGAGGCGTCCATACCTCCGCGAAGTTCGTCGCAACTTGCCCATAATGAGCTGTAGAGGGCGGTTTTCTTAATGGCCATATTGTTTCCTTTTTTAAGGCTGAGAATTAGTTTTTGGGACCTGGGTTTGAAGCACCTAGATATTGCTCCATCATGAGCTGCACGACCTGGTTCATCTTGACCCCATGATTCTCGCAATCTTGCTTGAATTCGGCGATAAGTCTCTCTGGTAGTGAAAAAGTTATATTGCGCTTGGGTTTTCCGTTATAATTGCCGGTGAGGGCTTTTAAGATATTATCTCTATCGATAAGCCTGTTGGTCGTACTCATGCCCAACTCCTTGGAATTTATAATGGGAAGATACTATTAGTCTGGGCCTGAAATGTAAATGTGAGATTACACATAAAATACATGTGTAATTGATTAAGTCAAATAGGAATGGCGATGAAGAAGCCAAGTACTAAGCAGAGGTTTATCGAGCTTAGAGCTGTCGGCAATAGCTATCGAAAAATTTCCGAAGAACTCGATGTTAGCAAGCAGACCTTGATTAACTGGTCTAGAGAGCTGAGTGATGAGCTGGCTAACTACTCGGCGATAGAAAAGGATCATCTCCTTCAGCAGTACCTACTTATGAAAGAAGGGAAAATTAAGCGGCTGGGTACAACTCTGACTAGGCTATACGAGGAGTTAGAAAGTCGAGAATTATCCAACATACCCACAGATAAATTGCTAGACCTCATCTTGAAAGTTTCTAGCTCCCTAGAAAAAGAGGCATCACCCATATACTTTCAAACCACTGAAGAGGATCAGTCACTCAGCTTCGTCAGCACGGCCCATTGGACGGCTTGACCTTTTGTGGGCTATTTTTTGACCGAGGCCTTTAGTTCAGCTATCTTCCCCGTTTCATCTTGTTTCATGGGGGGTCTATGCTTGATAACTATCTCGGCGATTATATCAACATTATGCAAGTGTCAAAACTGACAAAAGAAAATGGGATGACGCCAAAGGCTGTAATACGACTTGCAGCTGAAAATAAGCTCAGAGCTTTCGTTGAGGGGAGCTTCGTTTGTGATGAGGGGGTAATCGGACCGTATCAGCCCGTCAAAAGAGAAGTG
Organism: Pseudobacteriovorax sp.; assembly: GCA_050293845.1. Taxonomy (GTDB): domain Bacteria; phylum Bdellovibrionota_B; class Oligoflexia; order Oligoflexales; family Oligoflexaceae; genus DT-89. Next base: position 9,236 of record JBNKNM010000138.1, read on the forward strand.
GTTCTAGGGGTTCTATTAGAATATGACGAAAAGCTTAACAAAAAGTCTCCAGAAGAAGGGTCACATTTTGGTCCTGATGACTTTGAATTTACCCCACCTCCTTTTGGTGTTGAAATAATCGACTCTGACGTAGATATCAGGCTAGCTGAGTCCTTTATTACTGGTTTTTGTCCAGCCGATTTCTTGTTGAAAGTTGATGACCTAAAATCAATAGAAGGGTCTGACAGATATTCTTCTGGTCAGAATAGGAATCAAAAACTGGAAAAGGATAATAAGATCCTTGCTTCATTTCTTGCCGAAACCATAAAAGCAATTCTCAACGATGAGACGGATCAATTTGTAGTGAATGGTCGATTTATATCGAGCAGACTAGCAAAGACCTTAGAGGAAAACGCAATAAATCATCCCAATTTAACGAACGATACTGGAGAAAGAATAAAGGGTGCATCGGAGTCATCAATCATCCGAGTTTTGCGGCCAGTGACTGAAGCCCTAAATTCAATTTTAGATTCTTAATAAATTTATATAGATATAGATTAATCAAAAGTCATGTCACCCAAAATCAAAAAACTTACCTGACTGACATGACTTCCCACCTTTGTTTCATCATAATCCTAAAAGTTTCAGAAATCATCTAAGGGGGTCCTTATGGATCGGATCATTAGAGCAAGCGAGCTTGCGAAGCTTTTAGGGCTTAGTCGTACAACGATATGGAGATTGGAGTCAGACGAGAGTTTTCCAAAGAAGATTCAGCTTACCTCACACTCAGTGGGGTGGAAGTTATCAGAAATTAATGCCTGGCTAGCAGACCGCTAGTAATTCCCTAAAAAATTAAGGTGCCTTCATAGCTGATGTCATGATTAGCCGAGGCACCTTATTACCTAAAAAAGGTGTTAACATGTTACAAAAAATTATTGAAAAAACAAAGGCCAAGAAGCATGGAAGCCAATACCTAGGACACTGTCCAGCTCATGATGATAAAAGTCCTTCACTATCGATAAAACAAGACGGTGAGAAAATACTCCTTCATTGTCATGCAGGGTGCGCATATGAGGATATTGCTAGCGCACTAGATATAAGGGAGAAAAACCACCAGCGAAGTAATGAATATCAAAGTGAGTCATTCAAGAGAATCTGGGGAGAGATCGAATCAATCAATACTCGCCCAGAGAATGCAGCATCCAGATACCTAAAGCAACGTGGGATAAATTCGGATGTCTTTCCATCTACTTTAGGCTTCATAAGGGAACTCAAATACTCGGAAAAGGGCAAAACCTCTTTTCACCCAGCTCTAGTAGGAAAGATTACGAATAGTGAAGGTTTTCTAAAGGGGGTGATGAGAACCTATATTACCGAAGATGGATATAAGGCATCAGTTGATACGCCTAAAAAGTGTCTTGGGGAAATAAAAGGTTGTGGGGTTCGTCTTGGGAATATAGTTGGTCCTGTTGTTCATATAACAGAAGGGATTGAGACCGGGCTAGCTATATATGCTGCTATAAATCAGCCAGTCATAGCTGCTTTAAACGCCGGCAACCAAAAAACTCTCGAATTTGAGAGTTGCATTAAAGAAGTTCATATGTGGCCTGACAAGGACCTTAGCTTAACAGGCCAGCGTGAGTCAGAATTAGCAGCAGAGGCATTTATGGCAAAAGGTCTGAAGGTGATCCTTCATGCCTCTAACTTAGATATTCCTGAAGGACAATCTTCTATTGATTGGTTGGATATCAAGAATGAACTTGGGGATGAGCATCTTCTTCAGGAGTTAAATAAGCATACTGAGCTTTTTGGCTGGAATGGCCCGGTCGAGCCAATTGCTGTACCAATAACCACTCCACCAGAATTTGATGCAAGCTTAATGCCTTCTCCCTTCAAGGAGAATTGCCTCGACATTGCAGAAAGGCTTGGCGTCCCCGTCGAGATGGTTTTATTTCCCATGCTAGCCGGATTTGGCAGTTTGATTGGAAGAAAATTAGCGGTTCATCCTAATCAAAAAGATAAGAGCTGGTATGAGCATCCAACTTTCTGGTGCATGACGGTTGGTAGACCCTCGATCAAAAAATCTCCTGCCCAGAACTACGGGTTGAGTCCTCTAAGTGCGGTAGCTTCAAAATTTATCAAGGAATATCAGGACCAGAAGGAAGACATCAAAGTTCGAAGAGATATGCTTGATAAAAAATATAAGAATTTGCTCAAAGAATTGGATAAAAAGAACCAAACTGACAAAGGCGAGTTCGCCCTTCAAATGGAGTTGGTCGAAACTCAAAAGCTCATAGATGAACTTCCAGATGGTCCGCTCAGGTTTACTTCAAGTGACTCCACGATGGAAATGTTGTGTCATCTCTTGTCTAAAAATGAGAGAGGAATCGCTTTGGTTCGTGACGAGTTAGCTGGATGGATTCTAGGGATGAGAAAGTCTGGACGGGAAGGTGAACGTGAGTTCTTTCTTGAAGCTTGGACGGGTCAGGGAGCATTCGATCAAGATCGAGTTGGTCGGGGTCACATTCATGTCGATAACCCCAGGGTTACTGTCATCGGTAGCACGCAACCGAGTAAGGCCGAACCACTTGTGAATCCTAGCCTCTCAGATTTTGTTGATGATGGGTTAGTTCAACGGTTTCAATTCCTTCTTTCATACGATGGTAATCCTGGATCAGCTTCTATTGATCGGGAAGAAAATCTTGACGCCAAAAATAAGGTTAACGAAGTATTTGATGCGTTTCTAAACCCCGTTTTTAACTCGAAGCTTGAGTTGAGAGGTTATGCGACCTTGATAGGTTTTGATCAATCGGCAAGTCCACTTTACAAAAATTGGGTGTTAGATTTGGAGGCTAAAATGAAGGTATTGGATAGCTCAGAATTTTTATTGGAATCTCATTTAGGTAAATACAGAAACCTTGTCCCTAAGTTAGGTTTGGTCATTGAATGTATTCGGAATTATGAATCCATAGAATCGATGACTTCCATCTCTGAGGATTCGACTCGTAAAGCAATTGCGATTTGCGACTTTTTGGAAAAACATGCTCGTAACTTCTACTCGTCCACTAACAAAGCTCCCTACATCACAGCAAAATCGTTATCTAACCATATCAAAAGTGGGAAGCTAACTGATGGGATGACTCTTCGCGAGCTTTCGAGAAAGCATTGGAAGGGTACGAAGAACCGGGAGCAGTTAGATATGGCCCTATCTGTTCTTGAGGAATCTAATTGGATCAAAATCATGAGTGTAAAAAGTGATACTGGCCGACCTTCCGAGGTCATTCGCATTCACCCAGATGCGCTGAACTAACTGTCAAAACCGACAGAAGTGACTTATGGCACTTTTGTCACCCAGTATTAGGCGAATAATTAAATGATCTTTTAGTGAATGGAGTCACTATGGCTTGTTATTGCCAGAAATCTAAAGTATGTAGTCAAAGTTCAGATGAAAATGGACTATCTAAGCTCTTTGACAAAGAAAATGACGTATTACTTACAACGGCACAATTAGCTGAAAAGCTAAATGTGTCCGAGAAAACCATCAGAGACTGGCGATATGCTCATGGCTTGCCAGGTATTAAGCTTAGGTCTGTGGTGCGGTACAGAGCAAGGGACGTCTTGGAGTGGCTCAAAACTAATGGAGGTTAGGATTGAGCATCCACAAGACAAAGTCTGGCAAGTATGAAGTTCGTTGGCGGGATAAGGGCCGCCAGCGTTCCAAAACTTTCCAGAGGAAAATAGACGCAAGTAAGTTTGAGGCAAAAGTTCAGCTAAATCAACTTCCGGACTATCTTAAAGACAAGAAAGAGGAAAAGCTCGAAAACATCACGTTCAGAGAGCTGTCGGAAATCTGGATCAGAGATCATTCGGAAGTACACAATGCACCAAGTACGGTCCTGAGGAATAAGCAAATTCTTAGGTCCTACCTTCTTCCAAGCTTGGGAAAATATCCCATAGACTCAATCGAGAAGCGAGATATCATCCAGCTACAAGCGAGGCTAAGAAGAACGAACAAACTCAGCGCAAAGACCATAAATAATATCCTTGGTCTGGCAAATAAGATTTTCTCTGACGGTTTGTCGTGGGGATTTGTTGATGCAAACCCGGCAGCAGCAATCAAGAGAATCAAAGCTCAGGACAAGGAGCACGTTTTTTGGGAATTCGATGAGCGAGATCGCTTTTTGAACTTTGCGAGAAGTCGTCACCCAGTAATCCATGACATCGTTTTGTTTACGGTGAATACGGGATTACGAAAAGGTGAAGTTGAAGGGTTGCTGAGAGACTGTGTAGATTACGAGCGAAGAGAGATTATCGTCAAAAGAAACTTTTGCCATAAGACTTCTTCATTGAACGAGTACACCAAAGGTAAGTCTGTTAAGCGTGTCCCGATGAATCAGGCTGTTTGGGATTTGATGCAGGAACATCGGCTCAAGGCTCCTAGTCAGAAGATCTTCGATTTTGACTTTGAGCATATGGTTTGGAGGCACTTCAAACCCCTTCAGGAGAAAGCCGGGGTGAAGGTGATCACCTTCCACGATCTACGTCATACATTTGCTTCTCATCTGGCTATGAGTGCGGTGAGTTTGTTTGATATCCAGAAGCTCTTAGGGCATTCGGATTTGAAGACGACTCAGCGGTATATGCACTTGGCTCCAGATCATTTGCAAGGTGTGACAGATGTGCTTGTTCGAGGGAAGCCTAAGAAGCATTCGGGTGATGCGATGAGATCCTTCAGCTCCGCTTCAGGATGACGGGCATTTTGATGAATGATGATTTGGGTGTTCGGTAAATGTTCGGTGATTTTGCGTTGCCTCTGATTTACCAAGTAACTTCAGATAGTTACCTGGTGGAGGCGGCGGGAATCGAAATCAAAGATATTGAAAAAAAAATTATAATAAAATCATAAATATATATTTAATTACAAATAGTTACGCTCAACATCCATTCACTTTGGTTTACTTTGAGTTCATCCTATTTCTTTGCATTCCTGCCCTCAATCTGCCCTCAGAATTTTGCCGATGAAGAAGCCAATTTAAACCACAGAATATGCCATAAATACGCTGATCTGGGATAGGGCAAAATTAAAACTTGAATATCTTCTAGTTCCAATTAAGTATGGCTTCTAAACGGCTTGTGCGGCTCGGATCTGATCCATCCGAACCGCTGAAACAACGGAGCCTAGCAATAACGACAAAGTAGACCCCTCTGTTCCTATGAACGGAGTATAATCTT
>JBNKNM010000139.1:0-14443 GCA_050293845.1 Pseudobacteriovorax sp.
GATTCGATGCTCGCCGCAGGGCTTCTCCATTCCTCCCGGCCCTAAAGAGACCGGGGTTCCTGGAGAAGTTTGATGAAGGTTATTAAAGATTGATGTGTTGCCCCCAAACCACTAGACCTAATGCCATTAAGAGCTTTTTTGGTTCTGTTGCAGCTACCAGGTCTGATTTTAAAATAACCTAACACTCGGGATAATCAAGAAGCTATTCCATAGAAAATTTCTACCAAGGTATTACCCTCGGCATCAAGCTATCTTTTTCCAACCATCCTTATCGACTCAAACCCTGCAATGGATATCGTAGCCAACCTAAAAAATTGGCAGCAAGGCAATAATCATCTTGGCTCGCTTGATTTACCATACTTGGCGAACCCGAAATCGATACGCTTTTTCGACAGTGAATGATGAATACAAGTGGTCAGCCCGCACTGTGTCTTAGCCTGCCCCATAACAAGCACCTATCCTTCTACTAGTACACTTTAAGGCGTCGTTTCACCTGTACATATTTGGATTTAGGAACCCAAAAGCTGTAGTTCTTTGGTAGAGGCTTATGGTATCCCTTATTAAAAAGGCTTTTATTCATGCAGCGATTGAGGTTCTGTAGCTCATGGCGCGTTAAGGAGGTTGACTTAATCAATTTAGCTGGAGAGATTGGCTTTTTTAGGGTTATCTTTGCTAGCTTATGGTGGGCCTTTGAGACTTTATTTCTCTTATATTTTTTAGCAAAAGCTCTACGAGCTGCTAAGAACTCCGCATAAAAGTTTCGACTGGCAAAGCCGAAACTGGTACCACGATAGTTCTTAATAAGATGACTTAAGTACTTACTATTCTCGGACTGTACGGCGCGCTTCATACCATATAAACCATGATTATAAGCGGTAATCGCTAAAGGCCAATTACCAAGTTCTCGATAATTTCTTTTTAGCAATTGAGCAGCAGCTGCCGTGGCCTTGAAAGGTGAGTTTCTTTCGTCAATATAGTGAGTTACAGTCAAGTAACGGCGGGCGGTTGCTGGCATAAACTGCCAGATCCCTGATGCTCCTACTTTGGAGCGGGCTTCAACATTGAACATGGACTCAACAAATGGTAACCGAGTTAGCTCCTTAGGAAGACCAAAGGAAGCAAATATTCTTTCCATTTCCGGCAAATATGCAGCGGCACGTACCACAGCTTTTGCAAAAATATCTTTTAGACCCCGCTGCCCCCTTAACTTAGCTTTACCGGCTAAAAGCAGACTTCGATTTTCGCGATAAACTGAAAACAATCGCCGCTCAATAGAACCTAAGTAATAGGCTCTTTCGCCATATTTTTGAAACTTTTCCACTCCAGCCATATAGCGTTCGAGCAGGTTTTCAATCCACTTCTCCTCGTCATCTTCATCGCTAAAACCCAGCTTTGGCAAGTCCACTACGTCGACAATGATTTCTGGATATTCACTATCGTGGATGATGATCTGTTCATTATGATAAGTAAGAAAAACCTGCTCCCAAAACCACACCTGGCGATCGATTATTGGAGCTGACGGGAAAGCAAACATGCCAGTACTTACCGTCATAGTGGTAATTATAGATATTATCCATGCTTTCATACCCTAACCCTGACTAGAATATTTCCGAGGTAATGTCGGACTGGCTGGGCATCGGTCTGAAACTAGCTCTACATGCCGATTTTCCAGCAAATCCAACATTTTTCTTAAACGCGCATTTGTGTTACTGGGCAAACCTCCATGGGACTGCGCATTCATGAAAGCTTCTTTAATGGACTCCAAATTTGCTCTGATGGCTATCAATTCCTTTTCAACACTATGACCCGCTGTCCTAACTTCCTCAGGATTCCGACCCATCGCACTGCGAATTTCCTTACGCAGTTCATGCCCTAGATGCTGTACACATTGACCGGTATAATGTTCACGCAGCACTGGGTTATTATATTGCGCATGCTCCCGTCCAAAAGAATCACCAAAGTAGAATCCCATAAAACCGCAGATAGTAGTGACAAAAAAAGCGAAAAGAAAAAAAAGTGTAATAGAAAATGCACCAGATCTTGGTTTTATTAATATCTGTGAACTATGGGATTCAGAAGTCACATTTGATTTGCTTTGCGCAACATTGCTTTTGGGTGGTGGGATGGGCTCATCCAATCCTACCGATGGTTCTCGCATGTTTCTCCCTCCCTGGAACATCCTAGCGAGGACTTAAAATATCAGAAATAGATCAATGATAAACCTAAAAAATAGACGTGACCTTCTTACACTGCATAACAGGAAACTATTGACACCATCCTCTCCCTGATACTCTCTTGCTTGAATCTCTGCAGAAGGGGACTTACAATCAAACCGGATAACAAGGTCTTAGTGAGATTTCATCGCAAATCCAGCCCACTCTTAAGTCATGGGATTCACGAGGCAGGAGGGGAATTAGCTGCTGGGAAAATATAGCCCCCACCAAACGAAGACCCGATACTCCTTGAAAATAACGATCGTAGAATCCCCCACCATATCCTAAACGGATACCAGAATGATCTACCCCTACACATGGGATAATAACCATATCTTTTTGACTTGGAAAAACCTTTGCACCTGTAACGGGCTCATCAATTCCCCAGCGATTTTTTTGCAGAGGAACTCCTGGCTCCCATAAGTGGTAATGCATCACACCCTTAGCTACTACTTTTGGTATAGCCCATTTTTGTTGTTTGGGGCAACATTGCAACAAGGATTGCAGGTCCAGTTCTGTACCAAATGCCATATAGGTAAAAATAGTATTCGGCTTCCACTTTTTTATCCAAGGTAGAAAGTTGTCGGCAACCCTTTGAGATAGCTCAGATCGATTTGAAATCGATTTTCGTTTGTGAAGCAATTGTTTGCGCAGTAGTTCTTTATTCATAATTGTTAACTCCGGTGTTTTACTTTTTTATACTTCATAGTTAAGTGTATGTTCCGCCTCTATTCGCACTCATGGATACCAGGAATGATTTTTTAACTAGATATTTCAGATCCTGGTATTATTTATGAAATCAGAAAGATGAATCCAGCTAAGCAAATTTTGCCTTTTTTATTTGACGTTATGTCCCGATGAGATAGTAGTCAAAAAGGAAGCAACAAGATGGTACTATGGAACCCAAAATCATATATATACATTCTCAGTTCCGGGTGAGATGCGAAATTTCGAAAGAGTTCTGCGATCAGAATCCATCACCCCCTAAGAAGCTTCTCCAAAGGGCTATTCGTAAGCTCGCTTTTGAGATGGCGACGGGGAATATTGATTCCTATGATTTTTATAACGAACGCCTCCACGAAGTATGGGATCTCTACCGCAATTCGTCTGCTCCCAAAACTGATGTTATAGCGATAACTCTAGCCACTGGCTGTCCTCAATTAAATGGCATCATCATAAGATCCCAAAGAAATGATTCCCAAATTGCTGCCAATGTCACAATAACAGCAGGAACAGATGAGGTCATCTCATGGCGGCCTGAACTACTAAAATATTACATTACCACAAAAATTAGAGCCTTTGCCCCAGATAGACTTATCAATACGGCAGAACTTTACGGATTATGGTATCTGGCGAGCCAGGGGGAAGAGATAAAAGATGTACCGATTCATTTTTTAGAACCCGCCCATAAACCGACTACAGCAGCGACCTTAAAAGTACTACCATCTCTAGGGGGCATAATCGCATTGTATTGCTATAAGGTTACTAGCCTACAAGACAAATTGCCTCAGCAAAAGATTCTCCAAGCCTGTGCAAAGCTAGCAAAGAAAGAGTTTGGCTCCAAAAATTTTATCATTTTAAAAAATGATATTATTAGCAAACTACAATCTGCAGTACGGGGAGTTGAGCGTTTTAATTTGGACCTTCCTATCGTTATGGTTGCAGCTATTCGACAACCCAAAAGTAAGAAAATTACAAAGATCTTACGGCAGAAAGCTAAAGAAGAGACGATAAGTACCTACGAGGCATTTAAGGAAAGATTTTCAAACTACTTAAGTATCAATGCAAGTTTTGATCTTATGACAGCTAGACTAAGCCTCGACCGTAAAGCATATCTTGACTTTCCTGAAATCGAAAGTAGTTGGATCAAAAACATTGTAGAAAAGCTCGGCTATCGAACTACTTCTGAGTCATTTGATAAAATGGAAAGTTTCCTTAAAAATCATATTCCTTTAGAGGATTTTGAATTCGCTTTTGGACGCAATCCTCAAGATGCGGACCAACCCTATATTCATCCCCTATATCAGGACGAAGAACTGCCAGGAGAGCATGAAACGGTTGACTTTCGTAAGATGAGCCGGCATGAAATCGTAAAGCAGAGGGAACCCATCGCTGAAATCCGCTACATGATACAGGGGCAAGACGGCTATAATGTAAAAGGCGAGACAATCCCTTCTAAAGCTTTAAGCCATCTAGAGTACACCTACGACGAAGAAGGAATTAGAGTAAATGACAAAAATCAATTTATCGCACTGTTCGATGGCATTCCCAAAATCGAAAAGAATCACATATCATTGAGTAAAATCTTGATACACAAAGGCAATGTAAACTTTACCTCTGGTGATATTGATTTTTCTGGAACGGTCGTTGTAAAAGGTGATATTGAGCAAGGAGCTACGCTTCGTGTCAAAGGAGACACTCATATTCATGGAAGTGTCTATGGTGGTAATCTGTTTATTGATGGCAACGTAGAAATTAACAATGGCATCCGTTCTGGAGCTCCAGGTAGTATTAAGATATCAGGGGACATGGCAGTTGATTTTATTGAAAACTCTCATGTTGAAGTCAGGGGTACTATTACCACTAAAAAAGGAATTATTGGTGGCCTCACCTTGGTAGGCAGAGATTTGGAAGTGATTTCGAGAGTCGGTAAGATCTATGCCTGTAGACTTTACGTTTCAAATGAGGTGAGATGCCAAGATTTAGGTAAAAGCAGTGCTAAACGAACAGATGTCTACTTGGGAGTAGACTTCAACCTTTCCCAAAGGGCTACAAAAACTCAAAGAAGACTCGATTTTTTTGAAGAGCTACTTGAGGAAACACAACTATCTTTTCAAAATTTACAACAAAAAAAAATTCTCCCTGGAAAACAGGAAAAGCGCCGGCTAGAGCTGGAAGCCATGACCAATCGGCTGAACAAACTGAAAAGAATTGCAAAACACTTGAAGGCTCGTTTTTACTTTTTCACAAGAGGAACAGATCTGAACGATCATTCTCGCTGTATGGTAAATGGAATCCTTTCTACCAATTGCTACTTCCATTTTGGCAAAAAGGTGATTAAAGCCCCCACCGAGATAGCCAGTATTATGGCTCGCCATAATACCCATGGAAAGTCGCCTAAGGATTATTTTTTTCCTATTAAAAATGACGATTCATCAGCTTCTTAGCTGTTTACTAGAAATGGCGAATATTTATTGTCAACCTGTTTGATATGACCTACCAACCAAGCTTCTAGAAATATTACAATGTGCTCTCGCAGGTCAGGGGAGTCATCTTTTTGTATCTCGCGTGCAAAATACTGTAGCTTCTTCATGAGATTTCTGTGGATACGCTGGTGGTCTTCTAAATCTGAATATGCGATCGACTCCATGATTTCTTCTTCATAAAAAAAATGCTCCTGAGTAAGCTGTATTAATTCCAACAAGATCATACGTAAGCTTTCAGTATCAGCTTCTTTATGCTCCTCAAATTTAGCCATTTGCTTTAGGAGACCTTGATGCTGATTATCAATCTGCAAATCTTTGACTGCTAAATCATTTGTCCACTCAAACATCCGATATTTCCCCAAAGCAAAAAAGGTACTCCCCTTAAAGAGAAGCACCTCAAAATGTCATTTTTAAGGATTATTGCACCGTAACATTTTTGATATACTGCCACTCCCAACGACCTGATACTTCAGAAAAGGCACCAACACGAATATCGTATGTTCCGGGGCTAACACCCTGTAAAGCTATACTTGTTCCAGAAGTGCCAAACCTGTATTGCGGCTGAACCCAGCTACCCCCGGCACCCACAACCTCTACGGAATAACGGGCAATTCTTTCACCTGCCTGCCATGAAACAACACCACCGTTCCCTGATACCTGCCCACCACTTTGCGGCTGAGAAATGGGAAAACTGCGACGCTCAGGTGCTGTAATACGGAACATTCTGACTTCGCTAGCACCCTCCGCATTTACAACCTGCCAATACCAAGTTCCAGGGTAGGGATTATCAAAGGCGTAAAAGGTAGCACCATTAAGAGGTACTGACTTTGCGAGTGGTTGCATGCTAGGACTACGAGAAAAATTGATACGATCAGCAGCTCCTTCCCAGGTAAACTCTGCCGCTGCAGCTGTTTCATCATAGCCTCGACGGGCACCATCTGGTGGGCTGGTTATTTGGAAGGTTCCCGTATTTTGCATGGGCATGGTCTCTTCCATCATGGCGCCTTCTTCCATTTGAGTCTCTTCAGCAAGACTCTCAGTACCATCTGGAACATCAGCTAAGTCATCACCCTCAGCAAGATCGGCAAGTTCATCCTCACCAATGCCCTCGGCATCTTCTGGAATATCGTCTGCAACCTCATCAGCAAACTCATCAGCAAATGGGTCATCTGGAGACGATGTCATGAAAAAGGCCACAGCTCCCAAAGCAAGCAGTACTATAGCACCAATAATAATGTATTTGGTACGATTTTCAGAACTAAAGCTACCACTTTTAAAGATCTGCGAAACAGCATTAGTATTAGTGCCAAAGTCGCTTGAAAATTCTCCTTTTAAATCCCCAGTGAAGGGATTATTACCAGCCTGAGTGTCAGAACTAGTGTTGGTGTTAAAAGCAACATTTGACTGCGGATCATTATTATCGTTCATCCCCTACTCCATCCAGAGAGACAAAAGATTCACTAAACTATTTGCAGATTGAGCAAACTATCAACGGTGTCTCTATATTAAGTTTAATCAAGCCATGATGACAATTCAACTCAGCACACAAAATTTGCGTTTTTTTTTATTAATAATCTGAGGAAGCTTTTATGAAGTTGCTATACCTTTGGGATGATAATAATTGATTATGACTACCAATTAATTTGACTTTACCATTTTCAACAAACCATATTTCATCAAAATTATGCAGCCACTGTAATCGATGGGTCACAAACAAAAGTCCCACCCTCTGCCCTGAAACCTCCTTAAGTAAATGATGGGTAATGAGTTTTTCATTCTCCATATCAATAGCTGATGTAGCTTCATCAAGAACTAGGAAAGGTTTTCCTCGTAACAGAGACCTGGCTATAACCAGCCTCTGAATCTGTCCACCCGAAAAATTAGAGCGAACCGCTGCAATCTTACTTTCAAGCCCCTCAGGCAATACCTGAATATGATCTGCAATTCCTACTTTTTCCAACGATTTCCAAATATCTTCTTCGGAAACTTTTTGCACAAGACCGTAAATAAGGTTGTTACGTATACTATCCTCGAACATGAAAGGCTTCTGGCTCACAAAAGAAGTAGACTGGGTAAATTTTTTCCAATCAATATCAGCATCCCACCGAATCGGCGGCAATAAACCCACCAAAGTCCTCACGATAGTAGACTTTCCAGCGCCACTAGGTCCTACAATAGCAATGCTTTTACCAGGCTCTAGCACAAATTTTGAGCCTATGAACCGCACTTTATCATTATAACCAGCCGCAATGTATTTTATCTTTATGAGGTTTGTTTTTATGGGGGCTTGTGTCGACTTTTCTGGGAAAGAGGAAGAAAACTCATGATCAAAGATTTTATAACCTTCTTGTAAAGCTCCTTTTGTTTCCTGCAGCCTTGCTACTTGTTCTCCTAAAGATTTCAAAGGCCTCAGTAAAACCCCCAGTGCTGCTAGAAACTGAATTAACTCCTCGGGACCAAACTCTTGTCCAAATAACCGCTTCGACAACAGTAGTAAAACTCCGGAAAACCCCAAGAAACCAAACATCTCTAGACCTGGGGAAAACGTAGACCTTAAAAAAATAGATTTTTTAATGGTGTGATAATACTTGTCATTCAGCCTTTCAAACAGCTTGATTTCATAGCTTTGTGATTGCTGGGCTTGAATAAAAGGGTAACGTTTTCTTAGTGATAAGATAAATCCAGACATTTTACCTAGGTCTTTTTGCCATCCTTCGGCAAAATGTGATATCCGCCGCGAAATTTGCCCCAATATCACAAATAGAAAAGGAGAGCCTATCAATAAGACCATAGCTGTTTGCCAATGAATAATAAACATGGCTGCCAAAGCCGAAATGATAAGCACCGAGTCTTTAATGAAACTAGCCATAAAGTCTGAATAACGCGACTGTAGATAGAGGACATCATTCATAAGAACAGACATCCACTCACCGGGAGTACGTTTATTGATTTCATGATAGGAACGATTAAGGATTGCCCCAAATAATCGATCTCGATAACGCTTAGCTACATGAAAGGATAAAGCCTGCTGATTGTACTGAAAGAAATAACCAGCGACCCCTTTGGCAAATACAGCAATTAGCAGCCCCCCCGGAATGAGCCATATAATATTCTGTTTAGAGAGCTGGACATCTGCCAAATTAGGGAAGTAGTCGGTAATTTTGCTGCTGAAAAGCTCCGTTATAGGAATCGTTTCTAGCTGTCCTAAGGTAAAAAGACTTTTAAAAAATGGACCTAGCAACAATAAAAACAGTGATTGTGATATTGAGAGTACAATTAATGCGAGAATAATGACCCCCAGCCTTTGGGGAAAATCCAGCATAGGAGAAAGGAACAAAGAGGTAAACTTTTGCCGAGGGTTAGAAGGGATTTGAAGGTTGATCATGCAGGTTGTGAGCCTTTTGTTTTCTTTTTAAAACTCCAAGTGGCAATTTCTCTGCCAATGAGTTCTGCCGCATTATCGGCAGTAAAACCCGTCAGCACACTACGTAGCTGCGCTATATCTTTTATCAAGTTCTCCCGTTTATCGCCATCTTTAAAAAGTAGTTCTAATTCATCTGCAATTAACTCTACAGAGTCACTAAGCTTGTATTCAGGGTGAATCATGCGTTCTGCTATTTGATTAGCTAGGGACTTTATTTGACCGAGAGAAATGACTGGTGTCTTTAAAAGACACGCTTCGACAGTACTTGAACCACAGCTAGTAAGCAGTACTCTAGCTAGAGCTATAGTCTCCAAGCCCATGCCTTGTTGAATTTTAATACGATCCCCCGCGAGATATTCAAGCGTGTTTCCTTCCTCAACTGATTTTAAGCCGGAGATAAGCGTTCGGATCTCATCTTTTAATTCCTGATAAACTTCCAGTGGTAAAGAGTAAATAATATGGGCTGCTTCTTGTCGGTTTAGAAACTCTTTCGCAATAGCCACCATTGAAGGCAAGTTTCCACGAGCCTCTCTTACCGTATTTCCCGGAAAAACAGCCAAAAAATGCTCATCATCGTCTAAACCTAACGCTAGTGGCGAAACTTTCACCCTATCGATACGATCCCTTGTTGGGGAACCCAAGAATTCGTAAGGAGTTTCAACTTTCTGGAGAATCCCGTAGGGCTTGGGAAAAAAACCAATCACTACAGTAAGATATGTTTGAATCTCTTTAATATCAATGCCCTCCCAAACGGAAGGCGGAGTCAGACCGTAAAGCACCACTGGGATACCACGGCCAAAGAAATACTTAGCCAAAATATGATGCAAACGAGAATAACCGACTAAAATGGCAACTTGAGGATTTAGTTGAGAAAGCTCGGATACAATATCTTGAAAAAAGTCCTGGGCAGCTGGCGTTGCTATTCCTTTATCATGCAGCTGCATACTATCAATTTGACTTAGCTCTTTGATGACAGGAATTCTTGTGCGAAGAGTAGCATTGCCCGCAAGGCTGTAGCCCTCCACCTTCGAATATTGCTCCCGTATTGCTAAGACAAGTTCAGCCCCCCAAATATCCGCCGACTGTGATCGACTAGATATAAAATAGGTCGGTCGTTTCAACGACACACTCCTCGTTCGCTACTTTGCAAAAAGTCTAGAAACAGCTGCCGTGACTCGGAAACATTAACTTCTTGCTCAATCCTTACAATGGCATCCTCTAACCTTAGATTCTCATTATAAAGTATTTTGAACATATTTTTAATGTCAAATAATTGCTTGCGGTCTAAGCCTGAGCGGCGTAACCCTACCAAGTTTAACCCATTTATACGAGCGCGATCTCCTTGTACCAAACAAAAAGGAGGGACATCTTGCACCACAATGGCACCAGCCGCCACCATAGCTCGGCTACCAAAACGGCAAAACTGGTGGGCTCCTGACATACCTCCAAACACCACAGCATCACCTATAATGACATGTCCTGCGAGTTGCACGCTATTTGCAAATATACAATTATTGCCAATATGACAATCATGGGCGATATGGGTGTAAACCATGATGAGGTTATCATCACCGATAGAGGTTTCGCCTCCTCCACCCACTGTGCCAAGAGAAATATTTACATATTCACGTATTTTATTACGTTTACCTATTGTTAACCTTGTCGGTTCATTGGCAAACTTCAGGTCTTGGGGATCTGAGCCCACAGTAGCCATAGGATAGATTTTAGTATCCTCATCGATAAAGGTATGCCCAGAAACAATCGCTCCTGCCCCTATCTGCACCCCTTTTGCCAGTTTTACATGCGGACCCACTATCGCGTTGGGGCCAACGACTACCTCAAGATCTAACTCCGCTCCCTTAGAAACTAATGCAGATGGGTGGATGTTACTGTTATTAGGGATGTTCTTATGAAGCTCAAAGTTAGAGTAGTCAAACATCTTGGTCGTCCTTACATGATCCTCTTTTCACAAAGGTCAAGATAATACAAGGCGCACAGCCAATATACAATACTATTTAGACAGATAATCTGCTTATAATGAGGTAAAACCGATACTAATGTAATAATGCCAAGTTACGCTAGTTTGGCTGTAAATTTTGCCTGAGCAGCCGTTTCCCCATTCACTGTCCCCTCCCCTTCAAACCAGAAAAAATCTTTCCTCGCCTTTACGAGACTGACTTTTAGTTTTAGCAGATCACCTGGTACTACAGGCCTACGAAATCGACTTTCACTGATTTCCGTTAACAAGCAAGTTTGGCAATCTTGTCCCTTACTTATCCGTCCCAAAATAGCTGATGCCTGCGCTAAGGCCTCTACCATCAAGACCCCTGGCATCACAGGATTATCCGGGAAATGTCCCTGCAAGTAGGGGTCGAGAGCTGAAACTGCCTTGACACCTTCAATGTATTCCATAGGAGAAAAGTCGACCACTCTATCAATGAGTAAGAAGGGATAGCGATGGGGAATCAGCTTTTGAATTTCCGTAACATTCAATAACTTATTAGCTTTACCAAGTAGATCATCCATCTCTACCTCCAATCCACTTACTTTTATTTTTTGGCTGACCTTTTATTGCCTTTTGACCCAAAAGAATCAATAACTTCTTTGGTTAAGTCAACAGGATCTTTCAAAAAGAGTAAACCAGCACTGTTAGTTTCAAAAACCATCTCAAATCCACGCTTTTTGGCTAAGTCATTTACAAACTTACTAACGCTGACCGCAATTTTTTGGGTAGCTAGCTGCTCTTTCCTTTTTATCTCCTGCTGAAAAGCCATTTCTGAATTTCGCAACGCCATAAATTTTTGCTGAAATTCCTGCTGCTTTTTCAAGCGGGCATCCTCGCTTAACAATGCAGCTTGCTCTTTCCAGTCATTATTCAGCTTATCGAGTTCTTTCTTTTGATTCAGCAGCTCAGCCTCCTTTGCCTTGATCTCCTTTTCTAGAGCTTCCCGGGCTTTCTTTCCCTCGTCTACATTGAGAATCACAGCTTGCATATCAACCACAGCATAGCGAGCTTTAGCTGCCGCAATGCTTTGACTGGCAGCAAGAACCGCCATGGCGACTAAAAGAATTTTAACAGAGCGTCCCAAAGAGAAATTGTTACCGATTTTCATGGGGTGAGTCCTTTCCTAATACCCTAAGTAGAAAATAAATTCTAAGTCACCTAATTGTCCGTCCTCTACCGGATAGGCCCATTCAAACCGAAATGGAGCTACAGGCGTAATCCAACGGAATCCAAATCCGACGTCACTAACAAAGTCTTTATATACAAAAGCTTCGCTTTCAGTGTATACACGACCCGTATCATAGAAAAATAATCCTTTAATATTCGCGTCTTTAATGACGGGAAAGAAGTACTCCAGCTGTAACAAAGCTTGCTTGTTTCCACCACCATTAATTTCACTAGGGAAACCGCTCGGTGCTCGCAAAATATTAAACTTTGGCCCAACACTTCGGAACTCATAACCTCTTAAATTTTCAGGTCCCCCGAGAGTATAGCGAGTCAATAGTGGAATCTCTTCATCGCCCATAGGCCACAATAAGCCAAAAAGACCATGCACTCGGAAATAAGTTCGATAAGTATCCGAAAAATCTATAGGATAATAGTATGACGCGTCCAAAGTAGTTTCCAAATAGGATCTATCGCCGCCAAATACTCCTCCAGTAATTTCTTGGCTAAGTCGCACATTAGAGCCATCCGAAGGGTCAATATAATTATTTGTATTATTTCGTGAAAGTGACAAAATCAACGAATGAGCCTGGCCTACAGACAAAAAGGCAGGAGGCGTATAAGTATCAGAGTCCTGGGTAATTTTCGAGAATCGGAATCCAATAGAAGCCCGAATCAGCTCGATGATGCGTTTGCCTATGGAAAAGCTAATACCATGTCGTGCTTCTTGGATTTGCACATCTGTAGTGAGCCTTCTCACTTCATTACGGGTTGTAGCATTTACCCCAAAAGACCAGTAACTGTCATTGACCCTAGGATTGCGAAACCCTAGCTCCAGGCTATAATTCTTACCGCCATTCCACTTACCAGTGAAGCTAGTTTGCCATCCAAGCCCACTTTGATTCTCTTCTGAATAACGCCCTTGTCCAAAAAACTTGTTTTCATCGCTGTCAGAACTGGGGCTGAAACCTAGGGCAGCCTGTAACTGGCCAGTGGCTTTTTCCTTAACCTTAAACTTATAATTCAGGACATTAGGTCTCTTTTCATCTCTTCGCTTTATGGTCTGAACTTCTTCGAAAAAACCCAACCTTTCAATATTGCGTTTTGACAAAGATAAGCGGGTACCACTGTAAAGTTCACCATCCGCTACCTCTAGCTCACGCCGGATGACATTATCACGGGTTTTGGTGTTACCGACGAATTTAAACTCACCAAAATAAACCTTTTCACCCTTGGTGATGTCATAATTGAGATGAACCAATTTTTTCTCGCGATCGAAACGATGTCGAGGATTCACATCCGCAAAAGCGAAACCTTTATCGCCATACTTATCTATCAGTCTTTCAATGTCTTTACGGAAAAGAGTAAAGCGAAATAGTTCATTATCCTTAAGATTCATCCACTCCCGCATTTCCTCTTCAGGATATAGGATATCCCCTGAAAACTTGATCGAGCCGATACTGTATTGTATCCCCTCCTCAATTTCCATCGTGATCCGCACAAATTTACGATCAGCATCCATGACTGTTATCGGCTTACTAACCTGTACCTCAGCAAATCCCTGATCTTTGTATAAGTAAGCAATAACCTCGGCATCTCGTTTGATAAACTCATCGTTATAGACAGAGCCAGGACCTGAAAACGTGGAACTTCTCGTTAGTGGTTTAGAAAAAAACTTATCGATAAGATCAGCGTCGCTAAAATACTCGTTGCCCAGGACGTGAACATCCCCGACTAAAACCTTTCCTCCCTCATCGATGATAAACTGTAAATCAACCTGATTGGGGTTGTCGGGGAGTGGAACCAGCTTATAACTTGCTTTAGCAAGATAAAACCCTTTTTCAAGGTACATTTTCTCGATCATACGCACATCATTGGTCACCGCACCTTCATCGAGAATGGAAAACAATTCCGTCTCTAACTTGTCTTTGAAGTCACCGTCACTCAACTCATCCAAGCCAATAAAGGATATGGATACGACAGAAGGTTTTTCTTTGACGTCAATAATGAGACGCACTCCACCAGAGACGCTTTCTTTGTAAACGCGAATATCTGAAAAGTAACCCAAATCGTGGAGATCAAGAATATCTTCGCGAATTTTATCTTTAGAAAGTTTATGTCCAGCCTTACTTCGTAGAATCGTTGTTATGGCATTGGCTTCAACTTTGGCGTTACCTCGCACCTTAACTGACTTAATGACTTCAGCAAAAACAGTTGAGCTGAATACAACTCCCATTAGTAAACTTAAAAATAGCTTCACCAATCGCCTCCAAGATCGACGACTTTTCCATCTTCCATCACTACTTGGCTTGGCAAACGTTGCCCCAGTTGCAAATCGTGCGTGACGAGTAGCATGGTAACACCATTCTTTCGACATAATTCCAACAACAACCCCTCTACAATTTCGCTACTTTTTTTATCTAAATTTCCT
>JBNKNM010000140.1:0-14429 GCA_050293845.1 Pseudobacteriovorax sp.
TTCGATGCTCGCCGCAGGGCTTCTCCATTCCTCCCGGCCCTAAAGAGACCGGGTTTCCTGGAGAAGTTTGATGAAATATCTTCAATCCCCCCGATGCCGGCTTAGATCTTTCTATCTCAGTGATTTTCAATGGCTTTGCGATTTGATGACAAACCCCAGAGTCATGCAATTCACAGGGTTCGGCGAGGTTAAAGAGGCACCTTTTATAGAAGAACATTTAAAGTCCTTAATTCAACAAAAAGATGAAGAACTGGGGATCTGGGCCTTAGCTAACCAGGAAAATGAGCTGATCGGCTGGTTTATGCTTAAAGAAACGGGGTTTCTTGTTCCAGAAATAGGCTTCATGATCAGGGAGCACTTTTGGGGACAGGGATTTGCCTATGAAGCTTGTAAATCTCTTTTGGATTACTGGCGCGATTGTTTGATCTCTGAACGAGTCATAGCACGCTGCAATACCGTGAATGTAGCTTCAATTAAAGTGCTCACCAAAAGTGGCTTCAACATTTTCAAAACAGAGGATGATATCTTATGGTGGGAAACCTGGAAATCTAAGACTCCTTATTAACTCCGAAAACCTGTTTTTTTTGCATCATCCCATAACTACAATAGAAACAGAGTAGGCTAAATTGGCTGTCATAATCTAGATCGACGCTCCTAGTTCTATTTGTACTCCACCAGAGTACGATATCTTACCTAAAATATAAGATTTTCATAACGCTCACGTCTAGCTTCTGCTTTATTAACCTCGTCTTTAAACGAACAGAAGGAATGAGATATGAGAATTAAAGGACTATTCTTTGGACTATTAGTGAGTGCGTCAGCTTCAGCTTCAGCTTATGGAGTCAATAGTAGTGACTGCGGAAACCTTCAGTTTCGTTGTACCACTGATTATGCCCCTGCAACATGTACGATTGGTGATTCAGGTGTCTTGGTACATGGAAGCAACGACTGTGTTGCATTGCAGAAAGCCTTCCGGATAAGCTGCTCGGCGAAAGGCGAGCTAGCCGATCAAGAAATTAGCTGTGAAACAGACCCTGACTGGCGCTTCTTTGATTTCGGAAACAATCTGTGTCCAGTATTTATGCCTCCTCACCCAGACTTCTGTGCTGACGGTACCATTGTTGTAGATCAAGATGATAACGGTTGTAACCTACCACCGCGCTGTGTTTAATTAAGGCTCGTGAAAATTAAAATTTCGTTCAAACGGTTGGATATCTTTGCATATCTTATAATCTTAGCGAAAGTGAGAAATCTGTTCAGCATGAACATACTCTAAGTATCTATAATCTTGGAGTAAAATCTACTAAAGTGGGCAGGAATGCCCATTTATGAAAACACAATTACATGTCAACAGTTGACGAGCGCTCATGTTGTACTTAGAACGTCCTTGAAATTATAGACGTTTATAGGTTGACATAGCTATGAAAGTTACTACTTCGATTCTGCTTAATCACAATGGCCTTGATGCTCTTGAAAAACTGATTGCACTGAAAAAATTAGAAAACTCGAAATTTTCTAAGAACTATATTGCTAAGAAAATAGGTTTACGTTCGCGTTCATATTTGACTGATATATTTAAGGGACGAAAAAAACTTGCTGCCAAGTATATTAACCCAGTTATCAGTACTCTTAATCTTGCAGTCAATGAATCTCTCTTTTTGGAAAAGAAGCTTTTATTAGAAACTGAATTTGCTAAACCTAAGAATGTATACTGTCAAATTGAAGGTGAATTGAAAATATTAGAGAAAAATCTAAAATATCAAACTATGGACATGGACAACGGTAGTGATATTTTTACTCTATCCTTAGTCTATCTTAGTTTCTTTTTATTTGAAGACAGAACAGTTTCATTCAGGGAGCTGCTGCGAACATTCGATGAAATCCCTGCAGCAACTATAGAAGGAACCCTACACGAGCTTATCAAAAAAGAGTTGATTCAAGCAGATAATGATAAATATCGAATTAATCCTGAGAATGATTTTTCTTTTCTAAAAGCCAATTACGATATAGTTCAAGAAATAAAGTTTTTGAAGCAAACGATTATTGATAGTGAGCGCAATCTTTTTCTGCTAAAGGAAAGTCGAGATGAAGTAGTATTTCACAGCTCCCTTCTTACAGTTAAAAAGTCAGACTATGAATCTAAATTAAAAAAGATTCGAGAAGATCTTCGCAAGATGCATTGTGAAATTGAGGATGAAAATCCCGATACCATGGTTCGATTCAATGTTCAAGTTTTTCCAGTTTTTCAAAATAAGGAGTCAAAATGAAAACACTTAATAGAGTGTTCCTTGGGCTATCATTAGTTTCGAGTTCTGTAAGTTTGTTTGGGCAAGATTTTGACGACACGGCCATAGATATTCTGATTGAACCCGTCGATCCTACTGAAGAGGAGATTTCACATTGGGAAGAGTTCGAAGCTATGATTGCCAATGTCGATGTAAAGTACCGCTCATATTTTGAAAAACCACAAGTTTTCGCAATCTCCAAGACAAAATATATTGTTGGTATTGAGAAGGTGGAACTGGGGTCTAGAACCTGTGTTTTTGCAGTGAATGTCCCAAGCTATATCCCAATGGGGGACACTGTTGAGGGACCTTTTCAATCCATATATCACTGTGACGATATAAACAAGATTCATGCTAATTCCATCGTTACAATGAGAATTCGCCCAGAAGTAGGAGGCGGGACTCTTCCTGGTATCGATATTGGTAATCTTGATACTGAGAATCAAACAGCGGAGTGGGATCGAGAAACTTTAGAGCGTCCTACTGAACTACATATCAATATGACTTATCTTCCTCTTCGTAAATTTTAATTAACTAGAAGGGGCTTCGGTCCTTTTTGTTAATTCTAAGGTAGGAAGTGTTCACTTTATCCCCCGACGAAGGGTCACTTCCTACCTGTCTCAATTCTGGCTATTTAAATAAACTCAAGAACTTGCCATAACCTTTCTCAGCCATTTTTTCTTTTGGAATGAATTTTAATGCAGCAGAATTAATACAGTAACGCAAACCTGTTGGCTGGGGACCATCGTTAAAAAGATGACCTAAGTGAGAATTTGCCTGTTTGGAGCGCACTTCCGTTCTGGTCATAAAAAGCTTTTTGTCCACTTTTTCAACAATATTATCAGCAACAATCGGTTTCCAAAACGATGGCCATCCGGTTCCAGATTTATATTTATGAGTGGAGCTAAAGAGTGGCTCCCCTGAAACAATATCAACATAGATACCAGCTTGCTTATTATCCCAATATTCGTTTTTAAAAGGCTTTTCTGTGCCATCCTCCTGAGTCACATAGTACTGGAGTTCTGAGAGTTTTTTCTTAAGTTCCGCTTTTGACAAGCTTTTTCCCAAAAGTGGCGACGATGATATACCTAGTATTATTAGGATTTTTTTACATACTCCAAAGTTCATGACTTCTCCATCTGAAGTTTCTTAGCTTTGTAATTCGCTTTAGACCACTAAACAGTTACAATAAAGATTTCAAAGTGAGTATCTCGGCGGCTCCCCCTAAGCCCATTATATTATAGGTAATTTCACAGACTAAGATCTTACTTAAGTGAAATTCTGGTGCCAGCATAAACTCCTCAGCATGGGCTATCTCATAATCTAAGTCTTCAATAAAAGGATGAAAAGAGGAGTATGTCATGACTTCAGCTGAGATCGCCTTGTACTCAAAAGGCAGCCTGAATCCCCAGAGCCGGCTCAGTAGCAATTCTGGGAATGAAAACTTGCCAGTCTGAAAATGTAGCATTATCGATTTCAGATAGTAAGGCATAGTTAGGAGGAGGCCCTCGAGCGGTGGTGGTGCTACTTAGATCACAGGTAGACACCCATAAGCCAAGTGAAAAAACACATAACCCTTTACACATAAAACTTCCCCTGTATTGTCAAACGAAGGGGAAGCGCAGTATGGTGGTTAACAGTCGGCAGCAACCACCATTATGTTTAGAAATTATACACTAAAATAAGAAGGAGCTATGGACTTTTGATTTTTCAAGATCCTCTGTTTTTTCACTACTCTCTTCTGGATAAATTACTGACCAGCTATCGTCTAGGCGATATTTTTTCTTTTGCTTTTTGGTTTGCATCTTGGTTCCCTCGATTCGTCAACACGTTGATTTGACTCTATGCAAATCGAGAGCCAAGAATCATCTTATTTATAATAAGGCATTAATGGGTGAGGAATGTCTAAACATCGGCTAGTGCAAGAAGATTAGGCAGTAAAAGTCAAGAAGCATTCTGCTTGTCGCTAATTTTTGCTTGTTTGATTTCTAAACGTTTGCGTTCAGATTCAGCATAGCAATTTGGTAAACTATCAGTCTTTTCCTGGAGTTTACATAAGCTGGTACCAATATAGTAATAGTTCAGGATTTGATCGTAAGTCCAACCCTGCTCTCCCGCGAGAATTGCAGCTCCTTGCTGACTCATACCGACACCGTGTCCGCTACCAAGCCCTTTAATTTCTACAAAGCCTGAATCAATATTTACTTCTAAGGCAAACAGAGTAGACGGTAATCGACCCGCCGCTTTCTTAAAGGTCTCAACAGGTATGTTTTTAAATTGATTTTCACCTTTTAACCGTAGGGTTACCACCCTCACCCTGCCGCTTTCAGACCTTCCAGCAATGGGTACAGCGACCCCTACTAGCTTTTGGTGGCGACCCAATACTCCAAAATTACTGAGCTTGCTAGCAATATGTTTGAGAGGAACTTCTTTCCTCCAAGCCGATTCAGAAATATCAAAATCAAAAGCCTCTTTTCGGCCCTGCACATAGGGGATGTCGAAATTCCAAACATTGACGGCATCCTCAGTTTGTCCCCCACTATCTGCATGATAATATGCCTGAATCACATCGGTCTTGTAGGTCAGAATTTGGCCAAGGGTACTTTCAACAGCAAAATTAGTGCGACGCGAGTTTAAGGACACTCCAGTATAGGCTTGGAAAGTAATGGAGTCGTCCACATCCCAAAAACGTTTAGATCGAAATCGGCGAGCATTACTAATGTGAAAAACAGCATAAGTTCTAGCTGCGACAGCTTGAGTACGTAAGGTTTCGATTGGCCAACCAGAATAAACCTCAGATGGTACCACACCTTTCAGATACTGATTTAGGGAAACCATGTTGATAACTTCAAGATATTTTTCCCCTTGAGAATTTGTGCGCCCCCTCACATACAACTTCCCCGGGTAAGAAAAATGAGGATTCTCAGACTCTCGAATCAAGGTGGCAGAGCTATTGCATTCAAGCCAAACGGGAGTTTTGAGAGTATCGGCACTAAAGCGAAAACTATTGCTGGTAGCAACTACTTTCCCTAACCTACCGGGCCTTGTACGCCTTCCTTGGTAGGAGCGACAACCTTTCTCAGCATGGATACTCAGTTGAGTTTTATTGCGATCTATACCGTGGGGACGGTAATTTTTAAAATGTGGAAAGATTCTCACCCTGATCAAGCTTGTGGACTTGATCGGCATCCGACTATTTAATTCCAAACGGGCTTGTCGCGTTCTTTCCTGGATCATCGCCTCTACAGAACTAGTCCAAAAGACAGAAACGACCAGTACTGTTAAAGCGGTTATGGCTTGTATAAAGACTATCAACTTCCCGTATCCTCCAAAGTCGCACCTACATATCACTGTTGAAACCAGGATTCAAGACCCTATGGAATATTGCATGTCAAATTCCAAGAACACAAGCTTATCCAATGAAAAATTACATTTCTTCAAACTATTGTTTTATCATTATATTCAAAAGCTTATAAAGATTTTTCCAAAAAATAGAACAGGTTCATACAAAACGAAATTTTTTTGTAAAAAGCTAAACTTTTGATAAGAAATACATTTTTTTCTTAAAAAGATTTTTTATATCTTTGAAATGACCGCGTTTTTCTTCCATAATTCCATCTACTTAATTTCACTATTTCATTGCACCGAACCCTCCCCTGGTTCTGGGGACATTGAAACTAATTTTTGCGTTTGAGCTTATATAGTCCCGCAAGTGATATGGCTCACCCCAAACCAACAACTGTAGAATCAACCGCAGCCTGTATTAATAGAGGAGCTTAAGGCTATGGAAGTATTCCTGTTTGTTGGTTTCTTGTATATCTTCCATATTTCTTCAAATTGCTATGCGTCCATAGCCACGCCACACTTGTGTCGGGCTTATGCTCGGCACACCCACCCAACTTTCCTAAAAGTCAGATCACATAGGGGGGCACAAATCATTGACTTTCCTACATAGAAGTTCCAGCTCAAATTTGAAAACTCGCTTAGATCATTGCATATTTCTGGGCATATTTACTATTGGCATTCAGCAAGTTGCTCTTATTGGCCTTTAACTTGCATGTTTATGGCAGGAAAAACTATCAAGAGCAATCTATGAGAATCAATAGGTTTTTGACCTTACTATTTCTGGGGCTCATGGCCCTACCGAGCCAGATTCAGCAGCGCAGTAACTTGCCGCTGCCCGTTGCTCCCCATACTTTCACAGCTCAGAAATTTCTTAGTATGACGAATTCCCTGGAGCGCAATAAAAGGGAGTACGCAGCAGTTCAGTTAATCATTAATGGTCATGTACCATCATTTCTTCAGCAACTCAAAAAAGTTACTATACATGAGCAAAAACATACTCTAACTTTTTGGACTTTTGCCGACTACATTTCCATTGGTAACGACCTTGATTACATGATTTATCCATTAAACTTACACAACGCTCTATCTCTTGCTGAACATTTGAGGATGATTCTACCAACTACCAAGCTTGTAGACACCATTTATGCTCAAGCAGATTATAGGTTATCTCCACAACCTCTACCGGCCTCTCTTAAAATGTCTACCAACATGTATATATCCCAGCATCAAGAGCTCTTACTCAAAAATTTTCCAGCTAAACGCCGTTATGGGCTTATCGCAGGCCATAAAAAAGATGTAGTCATATCAAAACTTTTATTGAAATATCCGCATCGCCTGGCCATATATGGATGGCATCGAAAAAACTATACCCCCATTCAACCACTAAGCCTGTATCATGAAGCCGATTATTCTGATTACAGTCATGGGATTCGCTTGGTTTCTAGGAAAGCTCTATTGGATGGTAAACCTATCGATCTAAAAAACCTTCTTAAAGACCCTAGTCTATCTTATTTAATCAGCTATGAAGGTGCTATCGATTTGGACCTATTGATGAAAAACACCAACTAAATAGCTAAGACTCTTGCTTCAGGTTACAAGTATAGTCGCACAGAATAATTTTCCAAAAATTTTAAGAAGCCTGAGATTTCACAAGCTCTTTAGATCGAGGTTTTAGCTCTATTTTCTTAATAAAAAACTTATTCACTTCCTTTGTAAGTTTTGGTTCGAAAAATATTTTATGGCAACAAATTTGTCCTGGACTAACTTTCAAAGATTCCAAAAGTTCTTTTCCCTGTCGGCTCAGTTCCTCTAGCTTTTCTTTTTGATTATCTAAAGTATCAACTTTAGGCGGCTTCAGCTTAAAGGTTTCACCGTCCTTAAGGGACTTAGCTAACCGTGTTTTCAGACTCTTAATTCTTTTTCCCATAGATGACTCCAGGTCAAATGGCAAATCTTTTAAGAGTTCATAAGCTTTTTCTTCTGATCCTGTACGAATGAATCCAAGGCTCAGATTATAAGCTAAAATATTACGAATTAACATCCTATCTTCAGGAATGGAAGCTATAGCATTTTGGTACAAACGAATGCCAGCTTCGAACGATTGAGTACGAATAAGTGCTACAGCACGGTTGTTAGTGTACGAAACAATTTCTTCTAAGGAATCTAATTTTGACATTAGCTGTTTAGTCAAATTTTCATTATGATGCTTCAAGGCACCTTTCACCTTTGTTTCATGCACTGCTGTATGATCTTCATCCAATAACATGGCCTCTTCCAAGGAATCTTTATAGCTTTCATCATCTCCATTTTCAAGATGTGCTTCTGCAATACGACAAATTCTTTCTACGTTTTTTGGAGACATCATTTGTGCATTTTCCAAACAACGAAGAGCTGCCTCGAACTCACGCAGCTTCATCATAGCTTTTCCTAAAATATTGAGGGCATCAAGGGAGTTTCCCATCAATTTTAGAGAGTTTAATGCAGCTTCTTTTGCTACCAAATAATAGCCTGCATTATAGGCTACAAGTGCTTTTACATAGAGGCGATCGGCCTCGTTAACTTTTTCATTCTCAATATACTTTTTTTGGAGCAAGGCAATATTCTCTTGGTTTTTTTCTTTTAAAGCATAGATTAATTTTTGTAGGATCATAAATGGCTCAGTGGGACACCGATCTTGATTGATAATCCAAATAATATCTTGCAGAAAATTTTCTTTTACCAGCGGTTTTCGAATGCGATCAGTAACCCCCATTTCCCTCAATATCGGCATATCTGACTCCATCAAATCCTTGTTGATAACCGTAAGAGGTATGCTGATACCTAGCAGATCTCTGAGTTTTTGAACAAGAATAGGGCCCTCTAAGGTTGGAAAACTCCATTCAAAAATGATAATATCAATCCGCAGCTTACTTTTGATAAAGTCAAATACCGACTCTGGATTACTGAACACCTTTATATCAGGCACCCCAAGTTCTGTAAGAAAGGTTTCCGCAATTTTAAGATCTTTTACATTAGGATCAATAACGATGCATCTTTCAATACCAAGCACGTTAATACTCTGTACAGTTTGTTGATTTTCCTCACCACTATATCCACATGCGACCTGACCATCGCGCACTCGCTCTTCCAAAGAAGGGTTCACTGCTAACGTTTGCCGCCAAAGTGCCACTGCTTCTCCATGTTTGCCGCATAAATAATTAGATTCTGCCATTGAAGCAAGCAGATCAGCCTGCCCTGGATTCAGTTTTAACAACTGCTTTTCAAAACTCAGCAATTTATGTATTTGCTTTGTATCCCTAAGGTAGCAGCGTATATAGTGAGCTGCCACAAGATCCTGCTTTCCTGAATAACGATCAACCAGATCAAAAAGTTCATTAAAGGCAGTTTCGACATGATCCTTAGTTTCCAAACCGACATGATATGATAATAGACCCAGATCAAAAGCTTTACCAAGAACCATGATCTCGTCATTAGAAAGTAACAGTGAAATTCGAAGATCCAGAGTTAAATGATTCGTAGTGACGTATGATAATATTTGCAAGGCATTAGTATCACTGTCTCCCAATGGACAAATAAGCCAGTCGATTTTAGCGGTTTCCAGTATTTCAACAACAGTTTTAAAGTCTGGTACTCCACTCACTTCCGTGTAGCCACGACTTCGTAGAGATGTATTTATAAGCTGACGTTTCGCTCCACTAGGATTCACTGTTACAATAACAATATCTTGCTTGGTCAACTTCATAAACCATACTCTCCTATTTTTTATATCGGTGAGCATTTCCAATTATTTACTCAGGTGGCAGTTATGATGTGCGCAGCATCATTATCCCCTTTTTCAGGGAGACACAAACTCTTTCAAAAAAATAAATTTTTTAAATAACTGATATTATATGGATTATTTAGCATTTTCTAGATTTGTTTTATTGATAATAAAGCTCCTCTTTAGAAAAACCGATGGCTCCATGATCGTTTTAAGATCAAACACATAGAGGGGGACCACAACATGCAAGCAACAAAGCAGCTATACTATGTAACTACAATTCTAGCCATTTACCTTTTTGCTTGTGATCGAGAAGACCCTATGGCTCCTGAAAGCTCTATAGAAGAAACTTTTACGGAGCAAAGTGCAGACTCTATACTAGTTAAAAACCCAGACTTAGACTCCCACAGAGATTCTTCAGAAGAAGAAACCACCATTGAAGAAGAACTGACGGTACCTGAAACACCATCTGACGAAGCAGAAAAGGAAGATGGTGATGTTATTGACACACCAAACCTCGCAACCTATTCCATATACCGTATTAATATTTCAATGATGAAAAATTCATGCCCTGGTAACACGGTTAATATAGAAGAATTGAAATTCAAATATAAGGGTGAATATCTATCTGATACTTTCTCTTCTTATCCTAATGATCCCAATCCTATATATAATGATGGGAGTATTGGTGTTTACCCTGCTACTATTTCTACAAGTGGTGATTATAATGCGTTCTATCCTTTCGAAGCTTTCGGTGGTGGTTATGGAGCAGGATGGTGGTCGTCTCAAAATTCCTTTGAAGAAAAAACCCCTGCTCCGGCAATAACGGATGTTTGGTTTGAAGTTTCGTTTGGGGATCAACAGTTGGGTTTTGATGCCATATATATTAACGGTGGTTCTACTCTCTTGGGAAACAATTTTAAGTCCTGCTCTCCACAAAACTTTACCATTACGGGCAGTAATAATGGTATCGATTGGCAAGTATTAGCTAATGTAAGAGATCAAGACACCGAGGAAGGCATGGAGATCAAGCTGGACTATCCAGAACTTATTTCATCACAAAGTTAGCTTTCAATATTTCAACCATCATCCCTTCTTCAATCCTCCCAGGACCAGTTTCAGGATGGTTTCAACTGTTTCCTGTTGTACTGTAGTTTCTTCGATATCAAGCCCCATGAAGTTCTTAATGGCCTGACGTAGCAAAGACAGATTTCTTACAAATGACACAACAAGTAAGCCTACTAATCGCGCATCAAGATCTTCTTTAACAAAATTCTTTTTTTGCGCAGTTTGAATAAATTCGATGATATTCTGCAAAACAGTAAAGTGATGTTCTCTAAAAACTTCTTCACCAATATCACCTTGATTGTGGATGACCTGCTCAATGATTCTCTGCACATCAAAATTATGAACGCTACCGCGAACCAACTCTTCGACTAGCATTTTAAACCTAAAGGCAAATTCCTCAGCACTTTCAATATCACCTAAAATTCTTTGGACTCGTGAATGGGTTTCAATACCAGCTTTTTCCAAGATATTTCTATAAAGTTCTTCTTTACCACCAAAATGGTAATTTATAAGGCTGGGATTGACCCCTGCAATTCTTGCTATATCTCTGACAGATGTTTCATGATAGCCTTTTTCAGCAAATAATTTCGTTGCTGCTTGTAATAACTTATCGGTTGCCTTTTCTTTTTTCTCAGTTTTCATAATACCTCCAGTAAGACAAGTTTCTTTCGGTTAACTATTTTAAACAGTTTAGCCCCTTCCTCAAAACTTCGTTTAACTTTAATTTTAAGTGAACAAAATACTTTGTGTAGTCCGATATTTTCCAAAAAATAAAAAATTTTTAGATGGCAAAGTTACCGTGGTACAACTATAAAATTTTTCCAAAGGGGTTAAATTTATTAGCTTGTCTTTATCGCAACATTAATTTATGTGTACGAACACTACTCTTATGGATAGGATGAAGGGGTGAATATGCATTTCCTTAGGACTCTATTGTTATTTTTCTTATGGATTTTTAGTCTTTCATATACTGGATTAGCAGAGCCTTGGCTGGGAAGTCGTTTTTCACAGAATTGTGCAGGTTGCCACTCCCCTGGACGTAAAAACGTTGTGGCCTCAAAGAGGAGGTGCAGTCTAAGCTGCCAAGGTTGCCATGTAAACCCCAATGGCGGCGGCTTACGTAGCCAATATGGCAAGTGGAACGAGGAGCGCTGGCTAAAGTCTTACAGTCTGAATTTTTTCAAATCAAAAAAAACACCTGCCCCCCTCAGTGAACAGAGTTACGCCAAGGGTACTAATCACAACCCCTCAAAGCTGAAAATAGTAAGCCATCAGAATATAGATGAAACATTATATGATCGCTCTGATAGACGGGAATTTGAAATTGTCGGGGAAGAGGAATATCTCGCTCAGATCCCTCTAGAAGATCCATATTATTTATCCCAACAAAAGGTTCTCGCAGGTGCCGACCTTCGTTTTCTAAATTTACAAGACCGGACTTCTGATACTAGTCGCACCTTTTTAATGAGTGCTGATGTTGGCACTCAATTCAAACCTACCACGGAACACCTTAGCATTGTGTATGAAGCCAGATTGCTGGGGCAATTTACCGGAAACATCCTCGACGAGCAAATCAACAACGTTCAAACACGATCTTTATACCTCATGGTTAATGATCTTCCCTACAACACATTCGTTATGGCGGGATATTATCGCCCCTTATTCGGCAATGATCACCCGGACCACACGCGCCTGTCGCGAAAAATACTCTCCTCCAGTCTTACTAACAATTCCCGCAGCTCCTACCTTATCAATTATAAAGCTGCTAGTATTGGAACAGCCCCTAATGTGCCCTACTTCAACTTTCACATCCTTCAAAACCAAATTGATAACGCCCGCCCCCTCAATAAAACTAATGGCTTTGTAGCTAATGCGGGGTTACGGTTCGTCACTCTAGGAGCCTCGATCAATTATAGCTATTGGCAGCAACGTACTCCCGAGGTGGACGCGAGGGATACTAAGGTAAAAATGCATAATGTCTACTTGACATCCACCTTAGGAATGAATAGACTGCACCTCGGTCTAGAAGCCATCTCCACGATGGTAGAGCGGGGTCCTGATACCTATAAAGCAGCTGTTTTCACAGTGGAATCCTATCTGCGGTTTTTTCGTCAAGCATATATAACTGCTGAATATGCTTCGGCAAATTCCGACGAAGACTTAAAAGAAGGAAACTCAAAGCAATATAAACTAGGGCTGAAGTGGTTTTTGACCCCCGGCTTTGAAATCCAAAGTCAATACACCGTAGAAAAATTGATCAGCAGTAACTCAGATGATGGTAAATACGAATATATAACTGCCCAGTTTCATCTGTTCTACTAGGGGAGTTTACCATGCGCCTTTTGACATTTTTTTATATTTGCTTCGTTTTAAGTTCATGTGGGCTAGATAAATATGAGCACAGCACTACTGAATCAGTAAAAACCCAAGCTGATAATAACCAAAGCTTGGGAGATCGCTGCGAAATCCTAGAGTTAGCCTACCAAAGCAATATGAAACCAATCATTGAATCAAGATGCAAAAACTGCCACTTTCCGGGCGCAGGGGTTTTTCCCTTTATTCCAGGAGATGATGCCACCAACATTCAAACTTTTGCAAATCTTCTCGATGGAACACCAGAAACCATCATAAAAAAAGTCACGGCTCAAATACCCCATGGCGGTGGCAAACAGGTTCAAAAAGCAGAAGAAAAGAATATTGAGTTATTTTTTCAGGCTAAAGCTCTTTGCAACTAGAGATTAGATTCAGCATTTTTACTACATCGAGAGAGGCTAACTCCTGTGGCAAGCGCATCTACTTCACACTGGAAAATGTGAACTGGTTTTCCAGATATACGCTATAACGGCAGTGTTACACAGGTGATTTTGTCGAATATAACTGTATCTTTTCGATTAATAAATTTTAAGAACCTAGTATTAGCTAGTGGTGAAATGTCCATTTCACCACTAGCTTTTAAATTTCCTAAATAGTTCCAAGGACCTTCAGGCCAATGGCTGGTAAACACTTCCAAACCTACATTATTACCCTCGAGTGCGATAGAAAGGTCATAACCAGGCAGGTTGGGGACTGTTCTGCGAGATCTCAGTATTAATGTTTCCTGCTTTCCTAAGGTGTAGGGTAGTTTAAAAACAGCTTCCCGGCGATTCTTAGTGTTTCCAGATACAGACAGATGTTTCGTTACACGGTCCACCCTAGTGCACAAGCGCTTGGGGCGTTCGCAATAGGAGAAAGGCTTCACTCTGAGTTCATAAAGAGTAAGTTCCCCCTGCCCTTCCCACTCAAGCTTGATTTGACTATTAAGATGTGAAGAGAGGAAACTTTTAGCATAGAATTGTTCGATCTCGCGATGACTAAGTACAATTTTTCGATCATTAACCTTAAGCTTTCCATGATCTGTATTCTCTACCCGATATCGGAACTCAACGTAAACATAGGGAAATTGATCCGTTTCGGGTAAGGTAACATTGGTGCTTTGTTTTTGAGTAATTTTAATATCAGTACGATAAAATGAATCTGAACTATATTCAATACAATGATTACCAGCTTTCGTTTCATAAGCTAAGCTGGGTAGATAGTGATCTAATGGGAGGTACACCTGGCTTAAAGGTGCATTCGTTTGACAAGCAATGATAAAAAATACAATGCTGAAGTAATAGATGAAGACAAAGTATCTCATAGACCTCACTAGGAAACTGACTGCATTTTATCACTTAATTTATTTGGAATACTTACAATAAATCTAGCTCCATCATGGTAATTTTCATCTAAATATAGCTTTCCACCATGAGCTTCAACGATTTCTTTTGAAATATGAAGACCAAGACCAGTACCTGACTCCTTGCCTTGTGTAACAAAAGCATCAAAAAGATTTGTCTTTAATGCATCAGGAACACCAGGTCCTGTATCTGTCACCCAGATTTCAATACCTCCCATTTTGTTGATATGAGATGACAAAATCAGTTTTTCTCCTT
>JBNKNM010000141.1:0-14400 GCA_050293845.1 Pseudobacteriovorax sp.
AAGGCCACAAATCCAGTGAAAGTCAATCCCTGATGTGAAAAATAGCGTCCTATTCTAGAAGTAAATTTACGGTTTTGGAAATCACAGAGGGGTATTACAATGAATGCGGTTTTTATTGTATATGTCTTAGTTAGGGTGGTTGATTTACAGGCCGACCAGCGAGGAGGTTTCATGAAAGTTGCCGTTGTTACAGGTACTAGTTCTGGTTTGGGTAACGAACTCGTTCACCAGCTGCTCAAGGATTCTTGGTATGTTATTGGTGTGTCGCGAAGACCCCTAGAGATCTCCCATCCCAACTATCAGCACCAATGTCTGGATCTTAGCAACCCTGAGGCTGTGGAAGCTTTTTTCAACACGTTCCCCAGTTCTCTTCAGGAGTCTCCGTCATGCCTGGCGCTGGTGAATAATGCTGGTCAATTAGGTAAGGTTGATAGTGTCGCTCAGTTAGATATGGGTTCCTTAATCGCAGCCACACAACTGAATTTTATAACTCCACTCTGGCTTATGGGGTTTTTACGACGATCCTTTCCAGATGCTTTGTTACGCATCGTTAATGTGTCATCCGGGGCATCACGCAAGCCCTACGAAGGTTGGGCCTTATATTGCTGCACAAAAGCAGCATTAAAAATGGCCACGGAAGTGATGGCTGCCGAGCTTCATCCTAACACTTTTTTATTTTCCTACGAGCCTGGGGTCATGGACACTCCCATGCAGGAAGAAATACGTCAATCTGATAGAGAGATATTTCTTCAAAAACAGAAGTTTTTGACTCTATTTCATGACAATAGTTTGGTGGACCCAAAGTTCCCTGCTGCTGAAATGCTGGCTTTTCTGAATAATGACCAAACGCAGGTCCTGACTACGGCCCGGTACGGAGCAAAATTATGATTAATTCTGAGCTCCTAGCTTTAGTCAGAGAGAAGGTAAAGGGTAATATGGATAAGGTTGTGGCATTCAGACACTTATGCCATAAATTTCCCGAGCGGACCTGGCAGGAGGAAGAAACTGCCAAGAAAATCTTATCCGCCCTTACGGAAATTCCAGAGCTTAAGGTGCAAAGTGAAGTGGGTAAGTATGGTGTGGTCGCTACCCTTGAAGGCAAGTCCCAAACTCCCGTTGTGGGCTTGCGAGCTGATATGGATGCCTTACCCTTAAATGAGCGAAATTCCCTGCCTTATTGTTCTAGCAATGTGGGAACAATGCACGCCTGTGGCCATGATGGACATATGGCTAATTTATTTGGTGCCGCTCTAGTATTATCTGAGCTCAAAGATCATCTACCCGGTACCGTTAAATTCATCTTTCAACCTGCTGAGGAAGGCGGTGCTGGGGCTAGAGTGATGTGCGAGGAAGGCGCTTTAGAGAATCCCCGCGTGGATGTTATGTTTGGTATGCACGGCTGGCCAGAAGCACCCTGTGGTCACATTTGGTTCAAGGCTGGACCCATTTTGGCCGCCAATTCACAGGTCAAAATTGTCATTGAAGGCACTGGCTGCCATAGCGCTATGCCCCATCTAGGTACCGATCAGGTGCTGGTTGCCGCTAGGCTGATCGACCAATTGCAAAGCATTTCCTCACGCAGCATGGCCCCTACAGATCCTGTAGCCCTAACCTTTACTAAAATTGCTGCCGGGGAAGCAACCAACATCATCCCGAGGACAGTTACTATCGAGGGAACCTTACGCACCGTTGCCGAGGATGTAACCGAGAAGGCATGTAGGAAGATTGAAAGGATGGTCTTCGGCATTTGTGAAGCCCATGGTGTAAAAGGCTCGCTAGAGTTCCAAAAGGTCTACCCCCCTACCGTAAATCACAAGGACCCTACAGATTTTCTTTGTCAAGTCGCGCAAGATATCTTTGATCCTGGTACGGTGAAGCAGATCGACCACCCATCGATGGGAGCGGAAGATTTCTCCTTCTATCTGCAACGGGTGCCTGGCAGCTTTTTCTTTTTAGGTCTGGATGATGGGCGTACCGGTGGCTTTCCCTCATTGCATCATCCAGAATTTGATTTCAATGATAAGGCACTCATACAAGGTATGGAACTATTTTCGTGCTTGGCTTTAGCATCGCATCGCTAGGTAAAGCCTAGCTACCGCTCGTTTATGCCCCAATCATAGTCTAAATAGCTAATCTCTGGATGGTTTGCGGAGATTTGCTGGCCTAGCTTCGGCTCAAGATACTTGGCAATAAACTTAATGATGCTTTTGCTATCAGATCCGAAGTCATCTGCAAACCAGTCAAAAATTTTTGATAGTTTCAGTTCTTTGGGAGCAATGTGGTTTCTGGTGCTGTCTGTGAGCCAAGCTCTGGTAGCTTCATCCAGTTGTTCCTCTAAACTATTGGCCTGAAACGCAGTAGCATTTAGCCGAGGGCATGAAATGGAGGCGCAGTTGACAGCAGCATGAACCCTAGGGTCCTTCAGCTCTGGCTTTTTTCGCAGCCACTCATGCTCAAGGGGGTCTAATGATTTTATAGCCCCATCTAGTAGGCTGAAAAACTCTATTTTCCAAGGATTGGTAAAGAAGCCACCAATTTTTTTAATACTTTTTATAGGGTAATGCTTCAAAATAAGCTTAATGGTAAAAGCATTATAAGCATTGATAAGAAATGCTTTTTTTTGCTGAGGGTTAAACATATTGTATTCTTTGAGGCTGACGGATTCTAAGCTTGCTAAATATTCATCTAAGGTTTTTTGCTTAGTCTGCCAGGTTTTGTAGTCCACAGAACCCTGCGCATCTAGGTGCTGGTTCAAGAGCTTGGACCACTTGCTATGGCTGTGATCGAATGCTAAAAGTGACGTACTAGCAAGAGCCATGATCAAGTAAATATAGAGGACCCGCATGTTAAAATCTCCACATGATTCAGAAGTATATTCGTTGCTAAATATAGAAAGGTTGCAGAAAAAAACAGTAAGAAAATTAAGCGGAACGTCGCTGAGACTGTGGAAGTGGCAATTCGATCGAAAATCTAGTATGCGAGCTATTCTTATCTAGGTAAAATTTGCCATCATGGTGATTTTCTATAAGTCTTTTGCACAGGCTCAGGCCCAAGCCTGTCCCTTCACCTCTAGCCTTGGTGGTAAAGTACGGTTCAAACATTTTATCGGCAACTTCGGGAGCAATTCCATGGCCTGAGTCAGTAACAGAGATGGTAAGAAAGCTCTGGGATGGTTCTATGGAAATTTCAACCCAGGGGTTAGGGTTTTTATAAACTTCTTCCTTGGCGTTTTTAACAAGGTTCACTAAAACTTGTATTAATTCAGATGGATAACAAGGTACCGTTAGTTGTGTATCGAAATCATTTATTTTGAGAGGAACTTTAGCTCCTGTTATCTTCATACTGGCAAAAAGCTTAACTTCATCTATTATTTCCGAAATTTTCTGAGGCTTTTTGGGGTCATTGCAAGCATTGCGTGAGAGGTTTAGTAAGGAACGGATGATGTGGTTGATCTGTTGGCTAGATTTGTTTAACCGGGATATGAGCCGATCCATAAACTCTTCAGTTAACTTTCCTCTATTTCTATACTCTTGAGCTAGTGAAACTTGGCCAATAATTATTGTGAGGGGGTTGCGAATTTCATGGACAATAGCTGCAGACATTTCCCCTATGGACGCCATCCTTTCCGCATAGTCAGTTTTTTCGCAATCTACAAATTCATTTTTAGTAGTAGCTGGTGTTATATTTTGCAATACCCAAAAAAGGTAATTTAGATCAGAGTTTCTGGAAACATCGACGCTAAGGTCTATGGGTCTTTGTTCGTGGCTAGATACAGATAGCATTGTTTTGTATGATGGCTGGTCTTGGCTTAATTCATGGGAAAGTTCAATCAGAGATCGCGTTAATTCGCCGTTAGTTACGGAGCTGAGCAGGATGCTGGCAGGTTCGTTTTCCAGAATAAAATTGCCGTCGCAATCTGTAATGATTGCTGGGGATGGTATTAGCTCTAAAGCTCCCTTCAACTTATCTGTTAACTCTTTATTAAAAGCTCTATCCATGAGCCATAGCCACCCTTTTAATGAATCTAGGGAACGGTATCGGATAAAGCAAACAGTTGTTGAGGTAAATAATTATTTTGTCTGCGACAATATTGACGAAATCTACTTGGAGTCACACCAATACGCATTTTAAAGAGGCGGCTGAGGTGGGACTGGTGACGAAATCCGCATTCCTTCGCAACATTATTCAAATCCAGCCTGGGGTCCGATTCAATCTTTGCCAGAGCGAGTTTGACCCGCTGATTCCAAATGAATTCCATGGGAGTTTGCTGGTAATGGCTTTTGAAGAGTCGATTCAATTGGTAGACGGACACCTTACATTGCAAAGCCAACCATTTCGTTGTTATGGGATGAGGAAGATTTTTACGAATATTTTCTTCTGCCATTGTTTGAAATAGCTCATTTTTAGTCATGAATCCCTACCTTCATGAGAAAATCAAAATCTAACAATAGATGGATGGCTTGATCTATCAAATATTGCACTTGATTGATTAAAAAATGAAGCGGTGTGAGGTTTTAGAAATTTTAATCGTGTCAATCGACGACTTCTGCTGCGTGGGAGAGGATAAACTCTCGATATTTCTCAAACTCTTCACGCTCAATGTCGATGATTCGTATGGCTAGGAATTGCGTTTCAGGAGAAAATCTTACAAATTTGGCATAGAAAAATATGGCCTCACGCTCTGGGGGATGTAGCCAGACTTCGATAATGCTCAGCTCATTAAAACCTACCTTGTCGCGTCCCGTGTGGCGAATCAAAAGGCCACTCTCGCTTATATCTTCCGATATAAAATCATAACGATGGCGACTACCGATCAAGCTGGCTTCGATTTTGACTCTAATACTGATCTTAAAACGCGGTTTTAGCCTGCGATCTCGATTCGATGTAGCATTTTTACTTTTCATAACGGCCTTAGCTTATGTTGTCCCGACGTCTATCGGCAGAGCCTGGAATTTGTTTAGAGAAAGACGTAGATTAACTTTTACACCCAGATCCGAGATTTCACCTGACACTGTTTTTCAGATCCTGTTACATCTTCGACACAAATAGCGGAATAATCTAGCTGAGTTTCTTACAATATGGATGCTCTGTTTTTGCAATCCGAGGCGACTAGCTACTTTGGTATAGGAACTCAATTTGGGAATATTCATAAAAAGGAACTCCCAGGCTTCTTGATCTTCCAGCAATTCGCTCTCCACTACAACCCTTAACTTATCAGCTTTTTTAGGTAAATCATGCTTTTGGGCATAGCTTTGCCAGGATTGAATGTGCCAACCTAGAGGAAGATGCTCAGCAATTCTTTGCCCTAGGTGATGGCATAGAGGGCAATGATCATCGTAAAGGATAATAGGCTCATAAATTTTATCCATGAATACTTACCTGCTGTCTCTCATTGAGGCAAAAAACTCTTTGTGTCACTATACAATTGATTTATTTGTCGATTTATAGGTACATGAGGCGAAAATGCCCAAATTTTCATTTCTTCTAATATTATTATACCTACTTCAAGTAGGAATGGCTTGGTCTAAGGGATTTGATTCTGAGGAGATTATCATACTCCAACGGGCGCTCTCGGGTGAATTTGCCAAGGGGCATGTTAAAAAGATCTTTTCCAGCAAAAACCTACAAAGATATAATGACATATTTGACTTAAATGTTACCAAGCCCATTGACCTCACCATGGATCGGTATGCCCATTTCGTGGAGCCCTATGCTATTGGTTTAGCAAAAAAATTCCGCCGGCGCTGGCGTACTGTTTTGAAGAGGGCTGAGACTAAGTATGGTGTCGATAAGGATATTATTGTGGGAGTCTTGCTTGTTGAGACCAGCTTTGGAAGGTTTACTGGTAATTATCAATTGTTATCGATATACGGCTCCCTTGTTGTGGATCTCAGCAAATGGCAGCAGAGTGATGGCCCTACCAATGCAAATGAGTACCTTGTTAAAAGGGTTAAAAGAAAGTATGAGTGGGCACTGGGGGAGCTTAAGGCCTTACTGAATATCAAACAAAAGTACCCTAAATGGGATCTATACAAGGTAAAAGGCAGTTATGCTGGTGCCTTTGGTAAATCTCAGTTTTTACCTTCTAGTTATTTGAAATTTGCTGTCGCTTATAAAAATAGAGGTATGCCTAACCTACATTTCGAAGCTGATGCCATTTTTTCCATTGCAAACTATTTAAGAATCAACGGATACCGCGGATCATTTGACTCTGAAAACAGCCGTGAGGCTCTTTTTCATTATAATCGTAGCCAGATATACGTTCAGACTATTATCAATGTTGCAAAAAAACTAAAAGGAGTGGCTATTTCATCCGAAGCAAAGCGTCAGGCGGTGAAAAAACGATGAACAAGAGTAAAGGTAGTGACATTGGCTAAAAAAGCAATACTTATTGCTACCGACGATTTAGTGGATACTCCTTTGTTTGTTGAATACTGCAAAAAGAACCATCACCGCTCTGTTCTTGCTTGCAATTTCAATGAACTACTCGATAGTCTTGGAATGAATCAGGAGATAGGATTAATTATCTTAGACCTTAATTTGCGTCAGGAAGGGGCTATAAGAATCATACCTATGCTCCGTACTATGGACAGTATCAAACAGATTCCGATTATTACCATTTGCGATGAAACGACAGATGAAAAAATTTACAAAAAATTGTTAGATATAGGCTCTGATGACTTCGTACGACGTCCGCTATACCCGTCACTCATAGAAAATAGATGTAACCGCTGTCTGAAGCCGGTAAACTACAGCACTGAAGATAGAGAGAATCAATACTTTGTCGTCAGGAATCTATTTCGCATTGTAATGCATGATATTTCGAATCTGCTCATAAATTTTGAATTATTTATGAATTCGTTAGATCGCCCTATGTCAGAAGATTTGAGAAACAAGCGCACGTGCAGGGCAAAAACTACTTTAGCAGAAATTAGTGATTTATTAAAAAATGCCAAGATGCTTGATGCGGTTCGCAGCCAAAAATTGGTTCCGAAGCTTAAGGCCGTTGATTTGGGGAAATGTATCTCAGAAATTAGTGAAATTTATACCGATAGACTTGCTGAGAAACAATTGTCCTTAGTAGGGAATTGGGATCAGGAGAATCTATTTGTACAATCAGAATCTACTTCACTGAAACATGAAGTTTTGGGAAACTTATTGACTAATGCTATTAAATTTTCCCATCCGGGAAGCCGTATCAATATTGATATGGAAGATAGCGAGCCCTATGTCAGGATAAAAATCCAGGATTTTGGTGTCGGAATGTCTCAGCAGAATATCAAAAACCTGTTTCAAGAGGGTGCTGAAAAATCACGCAAGGGTACACGCGGCGAGAAGGGGACTGGCTATGGCTTACCTCTTGCATACCAGTATATCTGTGCCTACAATGGACAGATTGAAGTCTTTAGTGAAAAACAAGTGCCGGAATCCACAAATCATGGCACAACATTCATTATTACGCTGCAAAAAGCTATACCTAATTAATAAGATAATCTCCTGGAAGAATCGGATAATCTACGATGGATTGATTGATACGCCCTTGGTAATAGTTACCTTCTTTTCTAATGACCTTAATCATACCAATTTCTCTCATATGGGTGCCCATGACTTCTTGATCAACTTCACTGCGGTTCATCTCAATACGATAGACGGAATATCTTTTTCGTAGTTTTAGGTTTTGATTGTTGGCGGCTATGTAAACCCAATTTCCAGCCGAAATAAAAGAAATTTGCGCTAGCATGGGTCGGCTAAAATCTGGAATTTGGTAGGTTTTTAGGAAGGTTGCAGCTCGTGGTTTGATGATAGCCTTTGCCGGCTTCCCGTATCTTTCAAGATGATAATGGGGGAGCGCTTTTTCAGGTTCGCCCATGAATTCATAGTAAATTCCTAAATTATGATTTGCAATGGCATTTTTTTTCTCTTTCAGGAGAGCATTTTCCCATTTATTCGCTGCTAGCTTCCAGCGTCCCTGCTTTGCTAACTCAACTCCTTCATTGACAGAAGTACTAGCTGGAGATTTGCTTTTCGCATAATAAATATGTTCAGTGACTTTATTCTTGGCACATACTTTTGCAATAATTCGATTTTTTAGGCTGGTAAAAATGGCTTTTTGAATATCTGCTTTTTTTAATGCAGGTTTTCTTGAGAAGTTCGAAAAAGTTGAGGATGTTTCCTCTAAACCATTGACAACAACATTATCTGTAACCCGGTTAAACAGGGTATAGCGAATCTTATACATATAATTTGCATTGCGAATGTAGATGGGTTTGCGGAAAATTTTTCGGTCAGGAGCAAGCTCGGTCCCACTAGAGAATCCATATTCATTCACTGAGGGAATCCCATAGTTGGTATACCAACGGAAATTTTTTTTATCTTTAAACCAAAAGGCGGTACTTTTTTCAATAGTGGAGTTTAATTTTTTAAACATAAGGTCCACAACTAGAATCCCATTTTGCATACGTGCTTTACCATCGATAGCTATGGTTTTCTCAAACTCTTTCTTGAGTTCAATGGGATCGTTTGATTTAAGGGAAACCGTGCTATTTAGTGGAGATATGGCTTTGAAATTACTGCATTTTTTAAGGTCTTCAAAAAAGCTTTTTTTGAAGTCGGCATCAAAATCGTCGTCGAGTATGAGCCCTAATTGCTTGAGTTCTGTAAACTTGTCGCGATGGCTATGAAAGCCTTCTAGAGTGACATTGTGGAAATTTTCTCCGCAGGAAATCAAAAAGTAGCAGCAAGTAATTAGGTAATATCGACTATGCATGTCCCCATCCTAGCTATTGCAATCATTAGTATTCTAAACGATCAACTATCGGACTGCAATGAATCCACCCTGGAGCAAACTCGGATTCTAAGGTCTGATCTTATTTTTATATACACCTGGTGCAAATTAGATCTAACAGAAACTCTGTTTTATATATAAAATAAGCAAAGAGTATTATGAAATATCGCATCTGATAACAGTCTTGATTCATCGAAAAGGAGGTTTATATGCTTGGTGTAAGAATGGAATCCCGAAAATATCCTACCAGTTTTGGCAAACGCTATCACGGTCTTAAAAAATTAGGATCAAACGAATTTCCTAAAGTTCATCTACGGTTAACCAATAGGTATCAAGGAAGGGCCTATTTCTTGAGACCATGGGGGAGTCGAAGCTTTTGTGGGACTCTTGTTAGCCGAAAAAAAACTTTGCTCCGATAGCCTTGCTCTTACCTCAATAGAGGGCTAGGAGTCCCTAGAGGGTGCTTCCTAAAGAATATAACAACCAGAATAAAGGCTATACCCAATAAGGTTGGTGATAGGATAAATGCAGATCTTATTCCCATAAGGTCTGTTAGGCTACCCACTGTTAAGTGGATGATTCCGAGAACCAATTGTATGGAGGCAAATATCCAAACGGTCATGTTTTTCCATTCAGCCGGATAAATTTTGGAAATCTGGGCCATGAAAAGTGGGAAAAATGGTCCTACAAAGCCTGCACCTGGTAGTAAGATGGGGTTCACAAAGATTGCCAGTAGAACGCACGATATACTTAAGACCATAGACAAAAGAATAACATTACGCTCCCAGTGGCTTGGTACAAATAGGGATGTCAATAGCCGGGAACCAGCAATGATCAAGAAAAAGGTGCTGTTTAGTTGAGATGCTTGGACTGTACTAAAGTGAGCTGTCCGGACAAAAAAAGTAGACATCCACATAGAGCTTATTACCTCTCCGCCAACGCAGATAGCAAAAAGACTGATCGGTAGTATCAGGCCGGGCTTAAAACCAGAGCCCGTAAGTTCGGGCTCCTTGTCACTTTTCGGCTCTCCAGGTAAAAATTTTATAAATATTAAAAACAGTACAAGATTAAATCCACTGATGGCGGCGATTGCTGTCCACCAAGGTAGAGAGGCTTTAACCATAACTGAGAACATAAGGGGGGCTAGGAATGAGCCAATTCCATACATGACTTGCTGAATGGATAAGATGCGTCCCCGTTGTCGTATTGGTGATCCGAT
The DNA here is from genome assembly GCA_050293845.1 of Pseudobacteriovorax sp. Taxonomy (GTDB): domain Bacteria; phylum Bdellovibrionota_B; class Oligoflexia; order Oligoflexales; family Oligoflexaceae; genus DT-89. The sequence continues at coordinate 10,005 of JBNKNM010000141.1, forward strand.
AATTGTTAGAATGCTGCAAATGCTGCCCATAAGGGAAACCCCTGAGCCCATAACCAAGCCTAATAACAACAGGCTTATAGATCCAGTTGTAAACGGTGCCATAAGCCCTGGAGTCGCACAGATCAAGCATATAGCTAAGGTGACAAGCCTCTCGTTGCTGCGCTTCAGTAAGGCCCCCATGAAAATCACGGCGGCAATTGCTGTGAAGCAACCAATGGTCAGAAAATATCCTGCCATGCGGTAATCAATATTGAGTTCCTCTGTCATCACCGGGAGCAATGGACCGCGAATATTATCTAAAAAAGAAACGGAGATTAGGGTGGAGAATCCAGCAAAGAGGTATGAGTACTTTATTTTGTCTTGGTTCATGAAGAAATCTTTCGCAATAAAAATCCCTTTAAGTAAAGCGATTCTGGAAACGACAGGCGCGTGGGGTGATCTTCCGACTGAAAAAGATGCTTGACAATCTGCGCCTCACAATTTGCATCAATGGTTGAGCCAAACACAACTTTTTGAAAAAGATCCCGCGAGATCAAGCCAGAACATGAGAAAGTTGCCAATAATCCATTAGTTTCAAGAAGCTGCCAGGCGAGTAGATTTAAATCCTTATAGCCCCGGCAGGCACTATTAAGGTTACGCTGTGAATTAGCAAATTTAGGGGGATCAAGGATAATCATGTCGAAGGTACGTCCTTCATCTCTCAGTTGGCGTAAATATTTAAAAACATCCCCCTGTACATGGCTGATAATAGGGGAAACTTGGTTGAGTGAGGCATTACATTCAGAAACTCTTAATGCAGGCAGGCTTTCATCAACATTAATGATCTGTTTTGCCCCCCCTAATGCTGCCGCTACTGCAAAGCCCCCTGTAAAAGAAAAACAGTTGAGCACGGACTTATCACGAGCGTATTGGCGGATGATGCTACGATTATTACGTTGGTCAATGTAAAATCCTGTCTTATGACCTGACCAAATATCAACCATGAGTCTCATACCATTTTCTAGGATTTCAACTCCTTGATCGGGAACTTGCCCTTTAATCAGTTCACGGCGTAGCTTTAATCCCTCTTTTTTACGCACAGATTCATCTGACCTTTCGACGATGCCCACTGGACGCAAAAGGTTATCGATAATTTGAATAATGGTAGTGCGGTGCTTTTCCATACCAGCAGTTAAGATTTGCAGGGAAACCCAATCGCTATATTGGTCGATAACAAGACCAGGTAGCAGGTCGGCTTCATGGGCTACTAGGCGTATAGCATTAGTTGTGGAGCGATCTATGGAAGCACGCCTTTGTATGCTCAAGCTAATGCGTCTTTCCAGAAAACTCTCGTCTATGGTGTCGTCAGGACACCAAGAGTATATTCTGACACGAATCTGTGAATCAGGATTATAATACCCTTTACCTAGAAACTGTTTCTTTGCACAAAGGACTTCGACCTCGTCAGATTTTTTAATATCTTTTGATGTTGTCTTTATGGCACCACTAAATATCCAAGGATGGTGATTTTTTATCGAGCGTTCTTTGCCAGGCTTCAAGATTACTTGTTTCATGACTGGGGATTCCTATTTGTGCCTTAATCCATAGAAGTACACCGAAAAAACAGCATAGGACAAGAGGGGCGGATACTAACAGAAATATTGACCTAGGGAAATAGATTAAGGCGACGATGCTCAGAAAAAAAGTAACGAGGAAGTTTCTGAGATATTACTGGAATGATTTAGGTTTTTGCATAATATTAAAAGAGTACAGGGCTGAATAGCTGGGATTGTCTAATAATTGGTGAGTGTTTAGTGTGAGAGCAAAACTATTGTTTTTATGTACTGGTAATTCATGTCGTAGCCAAATGGGGGAGGCTTGGGTGAAAGCTCTGCGTTCCGAGGAATTTGAAGCTTTTTCTGCAGGGATCAGTACCCATGGTCTGAATCCTTATGCTGTTCAGGTTATGGAAGAAATTGGTATTGATATGTCCCAGGCAAGATCCAAAACCCTAGAAGAAATACCCATTGATGACATAGATATCTGTATAACTGTCTGTGATCATGCAAAAGAATCCTGCCCTATATTGCCCAGGAAGATTACTATGATTCATCATAGTTTCAAAGATCCTCCCACTGAGACCAAAAACAATACCGATGAAAACAAAAAATTGAAGGTGTACCGAGAGGTTCGCAATCAGATCAAGCAATTGGTTCTGGACTTAAATATTAAGTGAAACATATGAAAGCATTAGTAACTGGTTCTACAGGTTTTCTTGGAAAAAACCTTGTGGAGGAACTATTAAAACAGGGATGGACTGTTTGGGTTTTGCATCGTAAAAGCTCTGATACGAGGTTCTACGATAGATGGAATGTGGAGTTTGTAGAAGGTGATATAACAGATCCTGAGAGCCTCCATTTTCCCCAGGTGGACTGTGTCTTTCATACAGCAGCTGATTCGACTCTTTGGCGCCAGCGCAATATACTACAAAATTTGATTAATATCGAAGGGACGCGGAATGTGGTCGCGGCTATAAAAAAATCGGGCATCAGTCGCCTCGTTCATACCTCCACAGCCTATGTTTGGGGGCTGCAAGGTAAAGTGATCAGTGAAGTATCTGAGAAAATAGGTCATCAATCCCCCATTAATTTTATTAAATCCAAACTTTTTGCCGAGCAGGAGGCTCTCAGACTATTAGATTTAGGACTAGAGGTGGTCATCGTTAACCCCTGCCATATTATGGGACCTTATGATGAAAATAATTGGGCGCAGGTATTCCGCATGATTGCTGGCGAAACCCTACCAAGAGTTCCTCCAGGATTAGGTACTTTCTGCCATGTTCAGGAGGTTGCTAAAGCTCATATCAAAGCCTTTGAAAAGGGGCGGAGCGGCCAAAACTATATTCTCGGAGGGGAGCAGATTTCTTACTTTGATCTTGCTCAAAAAATGGCTGAAATGCTTCATGTCACGCCTCCTCGTACCATTTCCACGAAGCTATTGACTGCTATCGGTAGATTACAAAGCCTGCTGTCTCGTATTTCACAGGTAGAACCAGTTATAACCTATGAAAAAGCTAGGTTTTTTTCTGCAGACCTGATCGTGGATGGGAGAAAAGCTGAAAATGAACTGATGTATCATGTGGTAAGTATCGATAAAATCCTTCAGGATTGTTGCCGATGGCTAGTAGATGAGCAGCTTTTGCAGGTTTACCGAAAGGTGGATGAGTACTCTTGAATGCTCCTCTCTAGCAAGTTTGGTTCGAGATCGTTTACTATTGATAATTATTGTGTAAAAGGGCTTATCCGTGGACACTACAGTAAATCCTCTATTATACCGAGGTTATAGGGAAGGGAACGACATAGGTGACGGGCAAAAATGATTGATCCCAGTAAATCATGGGGTAGAAATTTCAATCACCCTCCTAACGAAATTGTGATTATTAACTGGTTGAGTGAAGCGCGTGAACAGCGGCACTGGGATGGGTACAATCTAGCCTACGGGTATGGCCGAAGCTATGGTGACCTTTGCTTGAACGAAGGTGGCCGTATCTTTTTAATGAATCGGCTCAATCGCATTCAAAAATGGGACCCTGATACTGGGCTGATCAGGGTAGAAGCGGGGACTAGCCTAGCGCAGATACTAGACTTTATAGTCCCGAAAGGGTGGTTTCTACCCGTTACACCTGGAACCCGGTATGTTTCGGTAGGTGGAGCCATAGCCAATGATGTGCATGGAAAAAACCATCATCGCGTAGGCACAATTGGTCAGTATATCAAGTCGATTCAGCTGTTGAGATCCGATGGTCAGATTATTAACTGCAGCTCCCATGAAAACCAAGATTATTTAAATGCTACTATTGGTGGCTTGGGATTAACTGGCTTAATTTTAAGCGCCGAGATTCAACTAATCTTTGCTAGTCCTGTCATTGCTGTTGAAACCATCCCATTTCAAGGAATAGACGAGTTTACAAGCCTTAGCAGGGAATCTCAAGAATACGAATACTCTGTGGCATGGATTGATTGCGTCAATGCTTGGAATCCTTGGGGGCGTGGATTATTTATGAGAGGAAACCATTCACCGGAAGGTATTTCTGTTAAAACACCATCAAATTATTCCATGCCATTTGAAGCACCCAAATGGTTGCTGAACCGCTTTACTTGTAAAGCATTTAACGAAGTTTATTACAGGGTCAAGAGAAATAAAGTTAACTCCCATCTTGTTGGGTACGAGTCTTTCTTTTATCCCCTAGACAGGGTTTACGCATGGAATAAAATGTATGGTTCCAAACCTGGGCTGCATTATTGAATATTCCACCACTGGTTTTTTTAATCACTTCTTCCAGAGAAGCATTTTCAAATTCAGTTCCTGCACTTAAGTTGTTCAGGTTATTTACATAAGCCTGATGATGCTTGCCATA
>JBNKNM010000142.1:0-14385 GCA_050293845.1 Pseudobacteriovorax sp.
GAAACATGGTATTTATATTCATTGTAATTTTGATGAACCATTCCATTCCGCATGATACCACTCCATTTGGTTCACAGACTTTTAAGCAAAATCGAGGCCAAACCTAAGTTATCGAAATTAATAGCTTCTATCAGCCGCATTTCTTAATCAAATATTTCAACCATCAATTTTTTGTACATAAGCTGTAGAAATCTATAAACCAAACCAATCCATAACGACATACTAAGTTACTGCAAATATATTAACTCCATAGACTTAAGCGCTCCCCTCCCCTAGCCCCATAACTATAAGATGCTTTTCAACTTATTCAAGGCCGTTTTCTATCTCAGCAGGGTTCTCTGTATATGCGGGTATAATAGCTTTCTTCGCATTATAGTATAGAGTATGATGCGACTTATGCTTTATTTTCTGTTCAGTTCCTTTAGTTTTGCAGATCGTCAAAGCATTAAGGAGCAGCGCTATGAGCATACGAACAACTGTAATAACCCTTATTTTATTTTATTCTTCGATAGTGCTGAGTAAACCTCTTAAGATCGGTGTTCTTTATTGGTCGAGTACAATAGAAGGTCAAGTTGCCATGCGTTGTGGATTAGAACAGCGAGCAAAAGAATTACAACAATTGGGAATTTTAGACTTTCAGTTGTTGCCATTTGTAGCCGGCGATGGGACAAATGGAATCCTTAATCAAATTAAGCAATTCAAGCACCTAGTCCTACAGGAAAAAGTCGACGCCATCATCATCCAACCTACGGATAATGCGGCTCTAGCTAGAAGCCTTCAACTTGCAAATAAAAACCGTATACCTGTAGTGGCATATGACCAGTACATTGTCGGCGGCTCATTATCCTCTTATATCACTTCCAATAACTACCAAGCTGGCCAGCTCAATGCTGAATATATCTACCCCATATTTCACGATGAAATCAAGATTGTTACCGTTGATGGTGACCCGGCGTCTGTTGCCAATATTCAGCAAGGGCGTCTGACAGTCATTGATAGTGCGCAATTTTGTGGAGAACTAGGGCGACAAAGCATGCAAACTATATTTGACCTGTTAACAGGCAAGCCGGTATCAAAAAAAATTTTGATTCCGACATTCCCCATTGTTAAAGAAACTCTTCACATCTACAAGGGATGGAAAGCTAAGATTCCCAAACCCTTCAAAAAAAGTTGGAAGAAAAATGAGCTGTGGAATAATCAGGCTATTCATCTTTAAGCTAAGTCTATGCTTTATCATTAGCAAGCTTCTAGCCAGCACTCCTCCACAGATTACTTTAGGGGTATATGAAAGCTGCCCTTACTTTTGCTGGGAAAAGCAGCCGGGATATGTTTATAAATTGCTACATCTGTTTTTTGAACATATGGGAACTCGAATGGTAACCAAACAAATCACTTTGGAGCGCGCATCATTTTTATTAGCCGCTAAGGAGATTGATATTGCAGTGTTTCCCTCTTACGAGCTGCATAGCCAAAGAGAGATTGAACCTTTTGGACCTGCACTTGGTGTAAGCTATGCAGGCATCTTGCACTTGAAGCGCCCCCATTCTGGGTTTTGGGACCTTTCTTCTCTGCAAAATACCCATATTGTGGCATCACCCCTTGGGTTTTTAAAACAACGACTTCAGGAGGTCATCGCCAAAAGCATGCACCACTCTGAAATCACACAAGTTTCGGGGAAGCGAATCGAGCAACGTTTGTTTAAATTGGTAAAAATGAAGCGCTTTAACTACGCCATACACGACTTTAATATTCTACGATACCAAATCAAAAACCAAAAAGATTCTGAGCTTCAAGTGTCTCCGTCATCTATACTAGGTTTCTTTCCCCTACGTCTTGCCACCCTTCACAGCCAAATAAAGATATTAAAACTCGGAGGAAAGCTCTCTCAATTCCTAACACGACTGCGTCGATCTCCCAGGTTCAAAGAAATATTGCAAACTTATGACATCGATGACTGGTATTACCTCACCTACTAAGATCAGACTAAACCAAGGTATAAGAACATGGTGCTAGGGAAAACAATCATAATCAACCTTTGGCATTTCTTTATGAATCAAATGTGGTAAAGTATGCGCTAATAGGCTCCCTATGGAAAGGTAAGTCGATGCATAAGGTGCTAAAATATTTCAGTCTCATCTTATTTATATCCACAGTAGCCAGCTGCGGCGGGGCTAGCCATTCTCCTAGCTCATTAAAAGTATTGCCTCATTATGATTTCTACTATCAAGAAGGAATGACTTGCTTAGAGTTTGATGATGTATACTTAGAATTGTTTGCTGATATTGACTTTCAACCAGGCCGATGCCCTTCTTTCATCCCTGGGAACCACGATCAGGGGATTAAGAAACAATTATGTATCGCCGGCTGTTATTTTGAAAACTGGCACCTTGTGAAATATTACTACAAAAATGAAGGCCATGCCTATACTAACACCTTAGGGGATGCCAAGGAAGATTGTCTGAAAGCTGGTGGACAGTTCAAACTCAAAGCACACTAGGTTTAGGCTTACCCGGCTTTGCTATTTGCTCACTATTGCCGTCGCTAATTACAATAATCATTCCCTGTTCGCTACTACTTGCTTTGTTGATGACTGGCAACCTTTATGAATTCTGTAGTGACCATAGCTACAAACCCTTTGAACGTGTAGCTTTTGCGTTGTTACGACCTTTAAACATATTGAAAATCCTTAAGGATTCCGCTAGATCGGTAGTTGACCTGCGGGGAACTACACGGCTGATAAAGCGAATCAACCTTTACGAAGACACAGGAGTGTCTGACTTTTGGTAGGCTTAACTGCCACCTTTCACGTGGAGCTGAAGTTAATTGTTTTTAACATGCGGAACCTAGATTAACAGGTTAACGGACTAGCAAGCGGGAGACAATGCATGAACGGCGCAATTTTGAAAGCACTACCAGCTTTCATAACCAAAGAGCCAAAAAGTGCCATGGGTGAAATCATGGAGAACTCAATAAGCATCAAGGACCAAGGTATTTGGCTTACAGTTGGTCAGGTAGCCCAAATGGTTGCTCCCGATCACAGCAGAGCATTTGGAGGCAACCTTCGCCAACCTAATTTTCGAAGGCTCCTCAAAGCAGCAGTCGCCTTTACATTAGGAGAAGGTAACTTTCGTTTGAATCTATCTATGGCAGCAAGCCAGCAACACTTCCAGGATTTTGTAGACAATAACAACCAACTTGATGAGGAACAACTAAGTATTCTTCATGATACGGTTCGGTCTATAGAATTCAGAGCAAGCCCTAATGCACCTTCTCAGCATTGTTTTTTAGAGCTAGATAATGTGCAGATCCTCTATGAAACCCAGGCAGTTCTTCAAACTATTCCTAAATCCTTAAGAAGCTACATACTGTGGCAACTTGGGCATGGTGACCTCCAACAAGTAACCATGTATGATGGCCGCCCTATACCCAATACCCATGCCCGCGTTGAAGGTTTATCTTCCGCCATAAGGGACTTCGCGTCCTATATTAACCTGCCCATGGCAGATGCTGTTACTGCCTGGCAAAACGGATTAAGAACAAAAAATGATACCCTGGGCCAAGAGACAAGCGATGTTTTTGAAGAAAAGCTCCGAGCCATTAGAGAGTACTTCGCTACAGCGACCCAAGACTTACTAAATTTGAATGACCCTTACCGCCAGCGGGCAAGTGCTATTATCCTTTCAGGAGGAGGTGCTAAAGACCAGATGGTTTTGGATTGCTTGCGTGAAGAGGTTGAAAGTGGTGGCCATTACAAACTTTTTGCGATTCATGAATTGCCGGTAAATACTCCAGAGCTCAACGATCCAGCTTTTACTTGCGTACAAGGGCTCCTCAAAACAGGCAACATAGCACTTGATATTGGTAACTCGTCATTGAAAACAGGTTTTGACGGATCTCGAGCACAAGCAGTACGATCAAGTAACAGTGATAGGACCGCAAATACTAATCCGCTATTTGGTGGAACAGCTTCGTCAAATCAAAATCCTATGACTTCAGGATAAGCACGTGGATGATGACAGAATAATATTGAGAATCCCAAAGAATGGATGTGATCGAGAAATTGTGTCAACACTTTTAGAAGACCAAGCTGAATCTCTTCCATTCTCTCTACCCCCCTTGGTTCATTGGCCTGCGGGAGCGCGGGCATGCTCGAATCGAGCGATTATATTGATGAGAGCCGGATTATTGTATTTACATCAGCAAAGCAAGCATTCCACCTATAAAAATGATCACCACAGCAAGCAAAATCAAGAGAATGAAAAAAAAACAGTAGAGCCTATTTCTGATATTATCCCTACTAAGTCTCCTGAAGCTGATATAGAAGAGCAAACACAAAATATTAAAAAACCCGAATTTGATATTTCTCTATTTCAATAGTATTGAAGTAAATAATGCCCACGCAATCTGAAAAAGAAAAAACAAAGAAGATTATTCAATCCTTTTCGTCACTTTGGTTTATTGAAGAAGAATCCACTGCTGGCATCGGAACAATTATAGATGTATGTTATACTTATGAAAGTGCCGTAAATTCTTTAGAAGATTTACGGCAAAAAAAATTGCAAAGCCTCATAAACGAACCACAAGGAATCAGTAAAACTACCTTAAACTCATCTTACTATATCGGTCGCGAAGAAGATCCAAACTTTTATCTGCCAATATTCAGAATACTTTCTGCTGAAGTCACACTAAATGCATACGGCTACAATGCCTTAAACAAATGGCTATAATTCCTTGAGAGTACTAGTCAGCAAAACTGCGTTTTACTTTTGCAAGAACAGCTTCTCTTCGAGCCGCCTCTTTAACGAGTTTTTTGATTGCTACTGAGTTTTGTAAAAAATGACCTACGGCTTTTAATAAAAAGGGTATCCATGTCGGGTGGACTTGATATAATCCCATGTCCTGAAAGGATTCCTTTATAATGAATTTGATCTGATCTACATCAACTCGCCACTCGTCGGTTATGGTTTTAATTTCTTTACGCTCAAAAGCATCTCGGATAAATATATCAAGTGGAATTGGTTCCATTAACATAAAATATACCTAGCTTAGCTTTATTATTAACGACAGCACACAGCCCTCTGTAGTTTATTACATTAAAAAATCCTCACCTACCTGGGAAAGCTGCGATTAGCAACTTGCTAAGACTTGTGCCCCATGTTCTTTTGAATCCCTTAAAAAAACTGGATAATTTATTAATTTTTTCGATCGCGCTCTAATAGTTTTTTGGATTTTACAGGCTATCAAATTTTAGCACAGTTGATCATAAATTGAGAATACTGCAAATGTAATCATCCTCAGAAGGACCTAAGCTGGTGTTCTTCATATAGCGCTTTGTCTACTGACGAGATTTAGTGCTTTCCTTATCAAGATAGCTATGAGGGAGCTGAAAGTAATCAAAAAGATACTTGGGAGATCGACCATAGGGTATATATTCTCCAAGGGGCTTAAACAACAACTGATCAAGGTTTATGCCAATACTTATAAAAGTTGTTTTTGTCTTAGGCGTATCTCTATCCTTAAACCCCCTAGCATAGTAACCAATACCAAATTCCAGATATCGGCCTATGTTATGACTTTTCAAAGTAGGAATTCCAGTTCCTTTGAAAATAAGGTGATATTTCTGATTCATATAATCAGTGATAGGGTGTCTTGCTTTTCTGAAGCTATTAAGGTCATATTCCAGCCGAAAGTCAATTAAATCCTGAAGATATGGGAAACGATTTCGCATCATAGCGAAGCCGATCCCGGTACTATTTGCAATCAAATCTTCATAGGAAAAGCCATGATCTTCAGAATATCCATCAAAGACTTCCACATAAAGCATAATGAACCATGAGAAGATTGCAGGGTAATAGGAGAATATATATTGGTTCTCTAATTTACGATTCCAGCTCCCATAAAAAAACTCAGTCATAATATAGCTAGAATAGAAATGCCCCAGCTTGTCATGGCCACCGCTGCCTGTATCAAAACCAAACCAACCTTCTTCATTGAAACTAAAACCTTTAGAACTCCCCCACGCCCAACTATTGAGACCTAAGTAAGTCACAAAGCCAGTAACCGCAGCTACTTCGTAGTTAATCAACTGCAACGACTCCCATCCACTTTTAACTACTTTATCTTGTGATTCCAATAAATTAGCTTTAACTATGGGATTTGCCACGGACTGCAAAGGCATGCAGGCAAGGCTAAATAAGATACTGATTTTAATGATAAATACCAAAACCTAATCCTCAGTCGTGGCTCATTGTTTATTCTGACAAAACTACAGGGCTTTGATCTCTAGCATACTACAAGGAAAAATCAAACATCCTACTATTGGTTGCTAAGAATTTCAGCGAGTTCAAGGAGTCAAGTCCTCCACCTAAAGGAGGTTCACAGCATGGTTTTTGCTTAAATTGCGTGAAAACTCTTGATTCACTTCAACTCAATATGATCTAGAACTTAGTGTTTTTACAGCACCACAAAGGTGGTATTGGTGTGGACCTTCATCATTCTTGGATTATCGTGTACGATCTTTTTTTGAGCCGATCTGTGACCTACGGTATTTACTCAAGTAGCGTAGCGGACAAGGTTTTGTTTTTTAAGGGTTGGAATTGACCTAGGCCTCCACTATAGGCCGTATCAGCGGCTCTATAGTGGGAGACATAATAACAATGAAAAAATGTGGTCTTGCTACTCAGTAAATAAAAAGTCAGAAGGAGTGACTGGTGCTAGACATTCTTGTTCTCCAACTAAAATCTCACCATCTGACCAAATTACAGGAATATCCGTATGGGGAATGTAGGCAAAATCTTGTTCTTCTAGAAGAAGATTTAATGCTTCGTATTCTAAAGGGGAAACCTCAACGGAGTACCCACAATCATCAAATGCATAATTATTAAAATGAAAGAAACCCCCTCCACTTTGCTCCCCCGCAAAAAGTGAACTGGAGAAAATCAATACTATTGCTGTAATTGTCTTTTTCATTCGATTGCCTCCTTAACATCGATGAAATTCCCAAGTAGGCTAAACTGCCCAATTCGGGTGGCTTTTTCGTTTCTGTGTTTAGATCTAATTTCGTTCATACGAGCCACATACTCACGTCCTGCCTGTCGCATTTCTTCAAAGGCAGCGTCAGAAAGAAGCTCCGAGAAAATCCAATAATGTGCACCCCGACCAATGTTCTCCTGATTGAAGGACTTCGCTAAAAGAGAAATCTTTTCCAGAATACTAGCGATCGAAGAATCAGAATAATTTTCCGTGAAAGTAAAGTACTTACCATTTACTTCTCGCAGCATGCCTATCGAACAAAGCTCTTCCGCCCTTTTTAAGCCAGCAATTTCACCCAAATCACGTGCAATACGTTCTTTAGGGACACCATTACTCTGCTGGGCGAGCCCGATAATATACTGATCATACTCCTTCCAGCTCAACACCCTCTGAGAGGGGTCAATAAACTTATAGTTACCATCAAAAAGCGGTTTCCAGACTTGGACAAACCTAGGATCGTATTTGCCAATCAGTTCATGAATATCTTTACGGGGCATAAATACCGATAGGACTGGTATAATAGTGGTATCAATTCCACATTGAGTTGTTTCATTATTAACAAGGCGTCTCACTGTAGAGTAAGACAAGCCTGACTTTCTAGCCAAGCTTGTGATGGATCTCTTGGGGTTTTCATCGAGGTACTTGCGAACTTTTTCTCGTACTTCTTCTATAAGCATTTTTAATCCCATCCACACCTATTGGTTGATCCATAAACAAGCATAATCTGCCTGCTTTAGCAATAACGATCTAGTAACATTTTATAAAGAATAAAGGAAGGAACTTTCTTCAAAAAACAAGCTTGCGAAACTCGTTATGTAGAGAGAGGAATGGCCGCTGTCAAGCCTTCAAAAGCTCATACAGCGGAGTTGCTTGATGATTTTTTTTTAAATTAACCCTCAGCAGTAGACAAAGAGGCGTTAGATGGAAACTGATCATCGTTGCCTTCATTATTTTCAACTTGATTTGGCTTATAATATTTCACCACGGCTAAGAAGAGTACGGCTGTAACGCCCATTAAATAAGCGAAAAAGAAGTAGTAATCAGCACCAGCCAACTTGCTCGAGCCATCTTCATTTATTATAAAGAAGTTTACGATGGACACAAACAGATTGCCTATGGCAACAGAGAAATAGAATAAAGCCATAATTATTGACTTGAGACTTTTAGGGGCTTGAGTATAGGAAAATTCTAAACAAGTAATAGATACAAACACCTCGCCCATTGTTAGGAATACGTAGGCTAATACCTGCCACATAATAGAAGGTGAATTACCTGCGTCGATAAGAGTTTGGCAGTAGGCGATAATGAGAAATGAGAAAAAAGTGATAAATAGACCAATTGAGATTTTCTTAAGTGGAGTTAATATTATAAATCTATTAAGAAAGGGATAAATAAAATAACTAGCTAACGGTATAAAAGTTAATATTAAAAAAGGGTTTGCTGCTTGAATCTGAGAAGGAAGAATTTCAAAGCCAAAGACGACGCGATCGAGTTTATCTGCCTGCAATACCCATGACGAACCACTTTGGTCAAACAGCGCCCAAAACATAGCCACGAATATATAGATAATGCTTAACTTACCTAAAGCTTTTAAACTGCTTCTGCTGGTCGCTTCTGAAATAAATTTCTTACCACGAGGAGGAATATGAATAAAGCGATTGCGCCCCGTCCAAAAGATTATAGTTGCTAAAATCATCAGTAGACCAGGAACTCCAAAGGCAACAGATGGACCATAGCTGTGCAAAAAGATGGGAGTGGCCGCTGTTGATAGAAAGGCACCCAAATTAATCGAGAAATAAAACCAGCTGAAGACCTTTTCCATCAGATGACTATTGCGCTTACCGAACTGGTCACCCACATGAGAGGCTACACAAGGCTTAATACCTCCTGACCCAAAGGCGATAAGACCTAAGCCAAGGAGTAATCCCCATCTCGTTTCATCCATTGCTAGAACAATATGACCTGCACAGTAGAAGATTGACAAATATAAAATTGTCTTATACTTACCAACAAACCAGTCAGATAGTAGTGCACCCAAAAATGGGAAAATGTAAACTGAAGTAGTAAAAAGATGGTAATAGCCTTTGGCCTCGTCGGCACCCATTGGTGCCAAATTTCCACTAGCATCCATGAGGTACTTAGTCATGAAAATGATAAGAATGGTCCGCATTCCGTAGTAACTGAATCGCTCTGCTGCCTCGTTGACCACAATAAAAGGAATGCCACCCGGTAATTTATCCGTATTCTCGGGTTTTGATCTATATACCATCTTTGTCCCCTAATAAGTTGAACTTACACATGATCCCTAAATAAGCCCCATTGCTAACACATTTTTCATGGTTTTCTAAATCAATAGTTGATTGGCTGGTAGATAAAGCATATGCAATAAGCTATCCAAAGGGTCTCAGCTATTATAAAAGTTATTAGATTTTATGTGGTTAATCACATCAACACGTTCAATTGTCATAGGTCTTTAGAAAAAGTTAGCATCAACCTGACATGCAAAACAACAGCTTGGATCTAGCGGTAGACAGGCTTTTTACGCTGCACCTGTGACACGATTGCGACCTTTTTCCTTGGATTGATAGAGAGACTCATCAGCACGCCTGACAAGAATTTCTGCCGAGCGTACTTCGTCGTGGAGGTAGGATACTCCTAAGGATGCTGTCACTCCTAATTTTCCACCCTCATGCTCAATGGGATTTTCTTCAATCGTCGTGCGGATCCTATCAGCGACAATCATTGCCAAATCAAAGGTTGTTTCAGGAAGTATGACAGATAGCTCCTCACCACCATATCTGGCGACAACGTCAGATTTGCGACAGGTTTGCTTTATAAGATTAGCAACATGCTTCAGTACTTGATCACCGACTTGGTGTCCCCACTGATCATTGAAAGTTTTAAAGTGATCGATATCAATCATAATCAAAGATAAATTTCTTTGCTGACGCTGCGATTGCAGGATTTCTTGTTCCAACATACTTTGGAAGTAATCATGATTATAAAGCCCAGTTAATCCATCCGTTGCAGCTTTTACGGATAACTCTAAACGTCCTGCAGCAGACAAGCATATTATTTCAAGAGTTTCAATTCGTTCCGCAGTAAAGCTATTGGCAGCACGGTTATTTTCCAGGTACAATAGTCCTACAACTTCAGCAGCATCTTTACCACCTACCGTAATAGGCATACAAAGAATAGATCGCACACTATTTTTCATGATATAGGCTTCATGATGTAAAGCAGGCAAGGTATCATTTTCTTCTAATGCATTATCAATAACTACTGCTTTAGATGTTCTTTGTGCATAATTGATAAGCCTGATACAAACAGAATCGGATTTTTCAACAGGAATGGATTGCAATATTTTAGGAATTTCCATATCTACAGAGCCTTCAGCTTCAACAAAAAATTTACCATCTTTCTTTAGGAGGAGAACTCCTTTTTGAGCCCCTGCAAATTCAATGGCACTGGAAATTATTTTCTCTAACATGCGTGAATGGATAGTCTCTTCGGCTATAGCTAGCAGAGCTTTTTTAAGAGTCGTAATATCAATAGTAGATGATGACATTGTTGCTAGGGAACCCGTCATGGGGCGGTCCCCTAAACTATTTATGATATGCGGATGATCCTGTTCCAGTTGCATGATCTTTCTAATAGCGCCCCACTTATGGTAAGAGTAACGAGCTCGTTTCATGTAGGCAATAGCCATAGTCAAACGATTTTCTGCTAGATGAAATTTTGCTGACAACTCATTACCCAAAGCTTCATCTTGTAGAAATTGATTCGTGCGAGCCAAGGCAATCGCTTCATCGTAAAGTTGCTGAGCCTTAAAACTTTTTCCTCGAAGTCTAGAAATCTCAGCTTTTAGAAGCAGATACCTTTGTCCTTGATTAGCTTGACAGCTTTGACTCCAAATTTTGAATTTTTTTATTATTTTTTTGATTTCTTTCATGGCACTTTTTGCTTCACTCTTTTGAAGCTTAGGCATTCTGCTAATCAAGGTCAAAGCTCTATAAAAGTAAAAAACAGTACCATTATATGTACCTATTCCTGCCTTAAATTCTTTTTTCGAAGTATTAGACCATTCGTGAGCTAACTCGTATTGCTCAAAAAAGTAAGCCATTTTCATTTTTAAAAAATAGGTGAGAAATAAACCTGCCGCATCACCATTTTGCCTATGTAGAACACACATTTCATCATCATCATAATAATCACCTTTTAATCTCCAGGGAACTACACTCTTATCTTCTACAACGAAGTTAAAGGCTGCTTGACGATAAAGTTCTAATATATAGGTATTTCCTTTATGATCTAATGATTTAATGACATCGTGATATTTTTCCATATCTTTTAAAACTATAGGAAGCTCTACACCCGCTAAGAAAGATCGATAGCAATAACCCATGGCTCCATGCACAGCAAATTCTAAATTTCCGGCATCAACCCCACTCTGATAAGCCTTAATTAATTCTGGTAGAGTGGATCTTATTGGTTCTTTCCAAGGTCTTAGATATAAATTGAAGGAAACAAGTATAGTTGCTTCGACTTCTCGTGTTTGCATTTTTTCATATAACTTGATACCCAGTTCACCAAATTTATACCCTTTTTCATAAGCTCCAAATATTCCGGCTACCATAATTCCGTAATTTGTAAAAGCCAATGCTGAAGTCGGTGCGATACCATAATTCAAGCTTGTTAAAACTGAGTCACAGATGGATAGTGGAACTTGCTTTGGCATATACAGAAATATACACTGCGACAAAGTATACTGGAAATGAACGCGCGCCAAGCGTAAAGGATCTACCATAGGAGGCTTAGCAATAATTTGGCTGAAATTCTTTCCAGTTAGTTTCCACCAACACTTGGCAAAGCCCCAAAGTATCTGTAATATATTAGGATTACTTGATATCTTTACTCCCAATAAAGTCAGTATTTTTCTCCCTTGCTTCACCGCAGCATTCATGTCGTTACGTGCGATGGCTGCTTGAACTTGAGTTTCATAAATGGGAATTTTTTGCAGTAGGTTTGTAGCTTTTTCTAGTACGATTTCTCCATAGCGATCCACTTCCTCTTGCTTACCAGCAAGGAAAGAAACTTCACAAAGATTCTGACAAAAGCTTAAAAGAAGGTCATAATGACTTCCCCAATGCCTCTCCTCGACCTTTGCATAAGATTTGCTGAGATATTCGAATGCTAAGGGATACGCAGAAGCATTTTTGGCTTTTTCTGCTGCCTGGATGTTGAGTTTAAGTAAAGCAATGAGTTCATGATCTTCTTGTACCAGCTCTATTGAACTATTAAAGTGATTGACAATACTGAATAGGTGATCATCGCGATGATATTTTTCATCAAGATCAAGAAGAGTTTGCGCCACCTTACGACGGATGAATTTATGCTTTCGAGAAGGGATAAGGTCATAGGCAGCTTGTAAAATTCTATCATGAGCAAAGCGATATTCGATATCAATATCTTGCTCACCGACTTCGATATCAAGTTCTACCAAACGGTAAGACTCACCAATGGGAATGATAAGCCCTTCCTCTATGGCTGGATGTAAGCTTTTTGCGACATAGTGACTAGACTCCCCTGATACCTTAGTCAAAGTTTGCAAATCAAAGCTTGAACCGATACACGAAGCCAGTTTAACTAGCTCTATAGTTTTATTTCCCAGTCTATTTATCCTCTGGGTCATCAAGTCAACAACATTGTCAGTAAGGCCGGCAATCTTAATTTTTTCTAAATTCCAGCTCCATTGGCCTTTATCAGTATTGAAATATAGCAGTCTATTTGTATAAAGATTTTTAAGAAACTCTTCGGTAAAAAAAGGGTTTCCACCGGTTTTTTGAAAAACAAGCTTCGAGAGTTCTTCAGTATTTTGGGTTTTAGTATGAAGGGTATCAGCTATCATTTGATTGAGTTGATGTAATTCAAGCGCCCTCAGTTCGATTTTTAAAACCACCTCATTCCGAGCATTAAGATCTTCCATTAACTGATCTAAGGGGTGGGTGGGTCCAACGTCCTTATTTCTGAAAGCCCCTATAAAACAAAAATATTGTAATTCATCATCTGTCAGAATTTTCTCTAAAAGTTTAACAGAAGAAAGATCGATCCATTGAAGATCATCTAAATACATAATTAGGGGATGTTCTTCGCAAGCAAATAACTTAATAAAATTCTTAAACAAGATAATGAAGCGATTTTCACTTTCTGCTGCACCCAGTATCGGTGCAGGTTTTTGATGTCCTATAATAAGTTCCAAATCAGGTACAATTTCAAGGAGCACTTGACCAATTTCACCAACAGATTTCTGGATTTTTAGTTTCCATTCATTGAGTTTATAGTCTTTTTCACTCAAAATTGAACGACAAAGCTCCCGTAAAGCTTCTGAGATAGCACTATAGGGAATACTTCGCTTGAGCTTTTCAAATTTTCCTTGAATGAATAAACTATTTTGATTGCTTATTTGTTTAGCAAGCTCTTTAGCTAAGGAGCTTTTACCTGTTCCTGGGTACCCACTTATAAGTACTGATTGTTTATTCCCACTTGCAACCCTATTGTAGAGGTCTTGCAAAAGCTTCAACTCTTTTTCACGACCATAGAGGTTTTGAGTGATGCGCAGTTGATCAGAAATATCCTGCATGCATAGAGGAAATGCACGCACATAGCCGCTACTTTCCAAGGCATCAGAACACTTTATTAAATCAGCTCGTACACCCCAAGCGCTTTGATAGCGATCTTCAACATTTTTATTCAGTAATTTGATAATAATATCTGAAAGAATCTCAGGTATTCCGGAATCTATGTCACGTGGTGGAATGGGGCGTTTTGCAATATGGTAGTGTATCAATTGAATGGGATCTTCAGAAATAAAAGGAAGTTTGCCAGTAAAGATTTCGTATAGAGTAATACCAAATGAATATAAATCAGTCCGACTATCTAAAAACCGATTCATCCGCCCTGTTTGTTCCGGAGACATATAGGGCAAGCTACCCTCTGTTACCTGGTTTGAATTCCTACTCGCATGCTCTCTTGATAACTTCGTCGAAATTCCAAAATCAATGATTTGGATCAAACCATTTTTTGGATTATACAGAATATTACTAGGATTTATGTCTTTGTGGATAATATTATTGGAGTGCAATTCAACTAATGCACCTGCCAACTGAATACTAATCTTCAAAGCTTCTGGGAGGCTAAAAATTTTCTGATCCATTATGGATCGCAGAGAATCCGACTGGGAATCTTCAAAAACAAGCATAGGGCAGTTGTGAAATTTTTCCAGTCCTAGTATTTTGGGAGCATGCTTTAAGTTTATTTCGGTGAGTATTTCAAACTGATTTTTATACCGAACAA
>JBNKNM010000143.1:0-14379 GCA_050293845.1 Pseudobacteriovorax sp.
GAATCGCTGGTGCCTAAAGTGGCCCAGGAATCCCCCACTATAGCCGCATCAGCGGTTTAGTGGCGGGAGGACGTCAATGACTACACACTCATTGTAAAGTTCCAGAAAGCATGTAGTCCAATCGCGGCAATTAACCCGCTTCTAAGAAAGACAATCGTAAGGATTATTGAACCTGGAATATACGTAGTAAAGAATTTAAAAAATATATTCCAAGGTCCAAACTGGCAATGAGCCAAGGTAAATAGCAAAACAGAGACAGTACACAATAAGACTGTATTGATACCTCTATCAGAAAAATAACCGATTAGAAAGCGTCTGAAAAAAACTTCCTCAAAAATGGGTGATATCACTGCTCTATCAATTATTTTCCATGCATATTCTAACCCAGATACATCTGGCATTGGTTGTCCTACACCACCTTCAATGGGAGGGACGAACACTAAATAATCATATGTCTTTGTTACTGTGATTAAAGATATAATTGATATTATATAATACATGCCTATAAGTAATATTGTTTTAAAAAACCCTTGATAATTTTTAAGAATATCATCTTTTTTTAAGATCAATATAGCAAGCATTTCAAAGTAAATTGCTATTGATCTAAAATAAAAATTAGATATCGTTACTAGCATTATTATAACAACATATAATACAATTAAATTCACTCTATGCCTCTGGGTCTAGACATCCTGCAATTGATCCACAACCGGGTAAGCTTGGGCTTGGTGTTTCTCCATGCCTGCATGAAATTGATCTATAGCTGTATTTCCAATCTCCATAGTTACATGTTTTATAAGTCAACTGCTTTCTGCCATTCCTACAACGACTCTCACTGTCTAGTTTCTTAATTCCATGTAGGTATCCATTACATCTTTTCGGTGCACATAATGTATTGTCTTCCTCATACCCATCGTCGCAATTAACTTCTGTTACTGCTAGTGATGCATAGCTGCAAGTGTAATGCTGTATGCCATTATCTATATATTTATGTGTAGTCTCACCAGGCTGATATGCTCTCTCTGGGTAAAAACAAGGAGCATTAAAACTTACAAATTCACCTGTACTAAATAATTGAATCATCTCAATCTCTGGTCCTGTCTCATCATCCACTAGAATATACCTTGCCTCTCTTGTGAATGTTCCGAGAACATAAACACCCTCTGCAAATTCATAAGGTACTAGCGGTTGAAATTTTATAATCATAGTACCATCGTGATGCGTAATTACCATCTTGGTACAGGCATTCGATGCGTTTATAGATAGGCAATGCCTTGTCTCTTTCTCTTTCACTTTTTCACCTTTACTATTAAAAATTGTTTCGGTCGTTCTTACATCCGAAACAAACGATCTATCAAAAATTGCTTTCAGTGTGTCAAAACCTTCTTTAAAAAATCTGTCAATGATATACACAAAAGCTTCATCAGATAGTTCTAATTTTTTTTCCTTGTCTAATTTTGATAGTCCTTCCGCGTCCGAAGGAATGGGATCAGGTGCTTGATTTCTTCTGCCTATCTGCTTGCCACCACCAAGAGATTGTCCCACAGCTAGATCGCCACCTGAAACCATTTCATGAAATTCATATGGTCTTAATCTTGGACCTGTTACTTCAATGACTTCTGTTTTCATTGCATAACCGTAATTTGAAAAAATGAGTAAACTTAGGAATAGCAATTTCATTAAAAACCTCTTTAATATGTTTGTGATATTTCTTTGTATCCCAGTCATAGCTTGACTTTTAAGCCGTGTTAACTCATTTGTAAATTAAATTTAAGATGGTGTTTATTGCCAACAAAGTTTCAATGACAATTACTAAAAACCAACAGAGTTGACGTCCTCACCCATGGCTAAAGCCAAGGGGATTCCTGGGCCACTATTAGGACACCAGCGATTCACGCCCGAATCGGAGAATGTTCAGAGCAGCATTCACGTCACGATCATGGACCGCTCCACAATTGCTGCACACCCACTCTCTTACCCCAAGACCTTTCA
Source organism: Pseudobacteriovorax sp. (assembly GCA_050293845.1). Classification (GTDB taxonomy): domain Bacteria; phylum Bdellovibrionota_B; class Oligoflexia; order Oligoflexales; family Oligoflexaceae; genus DT-89. Next base: position 1,993 of record JBNKNM010000143.1, read on the forward strand.
ACCCTTTCGGGCCGCTATCTGGAATTTCTTCGCAGCTAGAACAGATCTGAGTTGAGAAGTTCTCGGGAACTTCTACGAATATACGATGCTGCTGCGCGCTCGCTTTATACTTCAGCATCGTTTTGAATGCGGTGGTAGCCGCATCATTGACAGATTTTGCCATTTTAGTTTTGGCTAGTCCCTTTGCTCCAAACTTACCTACAACTATTAGGCAGTTTTCTTGGACGATTTCAGTTGAAGCTTTGTGCAGATCGTCCATTCTCTTATTGCGAATCTTTGCGTGGATTTTCCTAGCTTGCCGCTTTTTTTTGTGCTTCTGCGCACGAGAAAGCTTTCGCTCCATCATCCGATAGTAGCGCCCGTTAGATACCTTTTTGCCACTAGAGAGCGTGGCGACGTCTTTCAGACCAAGGTCAATGCCAACTTCAGCGCGAGCATCGTATTGTTCTGGTTCGTATTCGATAGGAATGCAGATATACCAACGACCTCTAGAGTCCTGACAAAACTCTCCGCTCTTGTAGTCAGATTCGGGAAGACGCTCCGGTTGAAATAGCCAGTAGGACTTTTTATTGAAGGTCACAATACCGTCTTTGAACTTGATACAATCATGGCGAAAGGGAATCCACCCCAAAGACTTTCGACCACGCCATCTGAGTTTTCTTTTTTTGAACTGCCGTCTTCGTGTTACATACTCACGACAAACCATTTGTACAGAAGCAGAATTCAGCCCAAGTTCTTTGTTAGCGCCTTTAGTTAGCTTCTGAAGATCTTGATAACTAAGCCATTCACTGTTTTTCCGTACAGCTTCGAAAGAGGTTTCATTGCAATAATTCCAGACAAAATTGATTGCCCTAGCCATACGGTTCAGCTCTTTACAAGCTGTACTGTCTTTTATTCGTATTTTTAGGGTTTTTGTTGCCATTGCAATTCCTCTACTTATGAGCTAGATCATAGCCAGGAGGTAATACAGTGTCAACGACAAAAAACTATCTAAGATCACATCATCATTGCATATATAAGATTACCTATCACTTAGTGTTGGTGACAAAGTACAGGCGAAAGTGCTTCACAAAAGAAATCCTCGATCGCCTTCAAGAGATCTGCAAAGATATCTGTGAAAAATGGGATATTGGGCTTATCGAATTCGGTGGAGAACAGGATCACATTCACTTACTTTTGGACTTTCATCCTTCGGCTCAGCCTAGCAAATTCGTCAATAATTTGAAGACTGTCAGCTCTAGGCTTATCAGGAGAGATTTCAATGATCATCTTGCAAAATTTTACTGGAAACCTGTTATGTGGACACGGGCCTATTGCTTGTTATCAGCGGGGGGTGCACCAATTGAAGTCATCAAGCAATATATAGAAAATCAGGAAACGCCTACAGAATGATTGCTCACCTCGCTTTTGCTCGGATCACAATTCGCCTATCCATCTCCCCCTAAGCCTCGACCACCTTCGGTTGTCTACGTTCTAGAGGGAGAATTTCGGCGAGTCATGTTAAACCATTTAACTATTGAATATTATTTAGAAAAACCATTCGAAATCATCACCGAAATGAACTCATTTCCTGAATGGCGGCCCCACCAGGAATCGAACCTAGAACTAACGCTTAGGAAGCGCTTGTTATATCCGTTTAACTATGGGGCCATCAAAGGAACTAAGTAAATAACAGATTGTAGCGCGATCGTCAACGAACCCTAAAGGGCTCGTTACAAAAGCTAGCTCAGCATCATTAGTGGATCTTCTAAATAGGAGACCAAGGACTGCAGAAACTCCGCACCTAAGGCCCCATCTATGACGCGATGATCACACGACATAGTCAACTTCATACGCGGCTGTACCGTTATCTCGCCACTATCGCCAACCCAAGGTGTCGGAATGGTAGCTCCTATCGCCAGTATAGCTGACTGCGGGGGATTAATGATGGCGGTGAACTCTTCAATTCCCATCATGCCCAGATTGGAAATGGAGAAGGTTCCTCCCTGGTATTCTTCAGGTTTTAAATCACCTGACTTGGCCCGCCCTACAAGATCTTTGGTCATCATCGCTATGTCTCTAGCCCCGAGACGATGGGCTGCTCTAACCACTGGTGTGATGAGTCCATCAGGAACCGCTACCGCCACGCTGATATCGGCGGAGCCATAACGACGAATAAAATCTCCCTGCCAGGAAGCATTCACTGCGGGATGTCTTATAAGGGCCTTAGCACAGGCTTGGATGATCAGATCATTAACACTCACTTTCGACATGCCTGAAGTCGCAGCTTCTTCATTCAAGCGTTTACGCCAGGCCATTAACCTCTCCATATTAACAGAGCGGGTAAGGTAAAAGTGTGGGGCATCGTTCTTTCCTGCAAGCAACCGCTTAGCGATTGTTTTTCGCATCATCGTATTGGGTACATCAATATCTTCTATACCTAGAGCAGGAGCCGCAGGCATGGGAGACGGCTGCGCCATGGCAGGAGTCCTGGCTCGTCCCGAAACTAACGCCTCGTCAACATCGCGCATCACAATGCGCCCCTGGGGACCCGACCCCGATAGAGTCGCTAAATCTAGACCGTTCTCTTGGGCTACTTTTTTAGCAAGGGGAGACGCTTTAATACGCTCACCTCCTGCTGTTGAAGGTCGAGTAGCAGTGCTACTGCTCTCGGTTTTGCTGCTATCCACTGGCTCCGTACTCGCTCGCTCAGCATCTTCTTTTGCACTACTTTTTTTTGTAGCTGCCAGCAAGGCATCCAAATCAAAAGCCTCACCTTTTTCGCCGACAATGCATATCGGTGCATTTAGTTCACAAGCTTCTCCCCCTTTAACAAGAATTTTGAGCAGGGTACCCTCTGCAGGAGAATTATATTCCATGGTAGCTTTGTCGGTTTCCACCTCGACAAAAGCTTCCCCTTCTTCGATAAACTCACCTTCTTCTTTCAACCAAGATGAAATCGCACCCTCTTCCATGGTGTCGCTCAGCTTGGGCATTTCAATGATTTCAGCCATCGTTACTACCTTAGTTTAAGTATAAAACCTGTTTTACTGCCTTGATGATGCGGTCGGGCTGTGGCAGCACGCGCTCCTCTTGTGCTTCATTATACGGCATGGGAACAAACTCATTGCTGACGCGCTTGACGGGAGCATCAAGATAATCAAAGCATGCATCCTGGATGCGATCGGCGATCTGGGCACCCACAGAAGCAAATCCCCAAGCTTCCTCCACAATCACCACCCGATTGGTCTTACGCACCGATGCAAAAATCAAATCCTCATCGAGGGGTTGTAGCGTGCGCGGGTCAATAATTTCAGCGTTAATACCATCTTTATGAAGCTCTTCACAGGCCTTCACAACCTTGTGGTATACTTTGTTCCAACAGATGATGGTAACATCGGTTCCAGAGCGCTTAATATCTCCCTTCCCGAGAGGAATCAAGTATTCTTCTTCAGGTACCTCTCCCTTCAGCCCATACATCATTTCGCTCTCAAGAAAAATCACTGGATTGTCATCGCGGATAGCGGACTTGAGTAAGCCTTTGCCATCATAAGGGGTTGAACAGGTCACCACCTTCAGACCCGGAATGTTCGTCAAGAGAGGTTCTACAGCTTGGCTGTGCTGCGCTCCTAGCATATGAGCGGCACCATTAGGCCCCCGAAAAACGATGGGCACCTTAAACTGTCCTCCAGACATGTAACGTAGCTTAGCTGCATTGTTGATAATCTGATCAAAAGCCTGAATGCCAAAGTTCCAAGTCATCATCTCGATGATCGGCCGGAGACCTGTTAGAGCAGCTCCAATTCCTAAACCAGCAAATCCCCCTTCTGAAATAGGAGAATCCCAAACCCGCTTGGCTCCGTACTTATCCAAAAGCCCTTTAGATACCTTGTAGGCGCCATCGTATTGTGCAACCTCTTCGCCCATCAAAAAGATTGTTTCATCGCGAGCCATTTCTTCGTCCATAGCTTGACCAAGGGCTTCGCGAAAGGTTAATAATGCCATATTGTATTCTCTTTCGTAGCTCAGTGTTATACTAATACATGATCGAAGGCTTCATCCACGGACGGATTTGGTGAATTATCAGCAAATTCCTCAGCATCCTTGGCTTCCTGTTTTGCTGCCTTATCCCACTCCTTTAGCTGCTCTTCTGTGGCGATCTTTTTTTCCACCAAAAAGCTTCCGAGGCGCTTAATAGGATCATAATTTTTTTGATACTCTTCCACTTCCTGCTTCGTCCTGTATGTCCCAGGGTCGGATACGGAATGACCCCGGTAACGATAAGTCAAAGCTTCTAGAAAATGGGGTTTTTTACCTTCCCTCATGGTCGCTGCTATCTTACCCACATGATCGCAGACTGCCATAGCATCCATACCATCCACATCCGAGTGGGTCATATCAAAGGCTAAAGCCCGTTTCCATAAGTGCTCTACACTGGTGGTGCGATGGATGTCTGTTCCCATGCCATATTTATTATTCTCGACAATAAATAATACAGGTAGACTCCAGGTAGCCGCCAGATTCATAGCTTCGAAAAACTGCCCTTGATTGGTGGCAGCATCACCCAAGTAGCAGACACAAATATCATCTGTTTCCTGATAGCGGATGGTAAACCCTACACCTGCGGCGATAGGTACCTGCCCACCGACAATGCCATGGCCGCCAAGGAAGCGCAGAGGCTCTGAAAACATATGCATAGATCCCCCTTTCCCGCGACAAATGCCACCTTCCTTACCAAAAAGCTCAGCCATCACCTGCCCAGGCTTGATGCCTTTGCCGATAGCCTGGGTATGAGATCGATACCCTGAGATCAAGTAATCGGTAGGTCTAAGAACCTGTTGCACACCAACAGCCAGCCCCTCCTGCCCAATATGAAGATGACAGAAACCGGAAAATTTCCTTTTTGTGTAGGCTAAGCCTACTCGCTCTTCAAACCTTCTAAAGAGGCACATCTGCTGATACATGGAGATGAGCGTCTCGTGATCGATACTTAACTTTTTACTATTCGCCATATTTTCTCCCTAACAGCATAGACTATGAAAATAGTCCCGGCGGCAAAGCAATCATAGGAACTGCTGCCGCCAAATGATTGTCATGGTAACAAATCCTCAGTCAACCGCGCGAAATGCTATTGTTGCATTGGTACCCCCAAAGCCAAACGAATTTGACAAGGCGGCTCTTATTTTCTTTTCTCTAGCATGGTTTGGAGTGTAGTCCAAACGGCAATCGGGGTCAGGTGTAGTATAATTCGCAGTGGGAGGGACAATATTGTGATGAACCGATAATGCAGTATAGATTGCTTCTATGCCCCCTGCTGCTCCAATACAATGCCCCGTAACTCCTTTTGTCGAAGAGATTGAGATCTGCTTTGCAGTAGCTCCAAAGGTCTTCTCTATGGCTTCCGATTCATATTGATCGTTCAGCTTTGTTGAGGTTCCATGGGCATTGATATAGTCCACGTCCTCTGGATTTAAGCCAGCACTGTCCAGAGCCATTTTCATACAGCGCTGGCCCCCTTCTCCATGGGGAGCAGGAGCTGTAATGTGATAACCATCTCCCGATAATCCATAGCCAATGACTTCTGCATATATGTGAGCACCGCGCTTCCTGGCAGCTTCATACTCTTCAAGAACAAGAATGCCTGCACCTTCGCCCATAATAAAGCCATCACGATGCAGATCAAAGGGCCGAGAGGCTATAGCTGGATTGTCATTAGCAGCACTAAGAGCTTTGAGGGCTGTAAAGGACGAAATTCCCAAAGGTGAAATAGTCGATTCGGCTCCGCCACAAACCATGGCATCCGCTACCCCTGTCTGAATATAACGGAAGGCTTCACCCACCGCGTGGCTGCCACTAGCACAAGCCGTTGTGGGACACATATTGGGGCCTTTCAGGCCAAAGTGAATCGATACATAGCCCGCTCCCATATTGGGAATCGTGAACGGAATGAAGAAGGGAGAGATACGTCGCTCACCTCTTGCATCGAGGATACGAGTGCTGTTTTCGATAGACTCCAATGAGCCCATACCAACCCCGACAGCACAGCCAACCCTATGGGGGCGATTCGCAATTTCAATGCCAGAATCTTTGATGGCTTCTTGGCTCGCTACCACGGCAAACTGAACAAAACGACTTAGTTTTCGTTGTTCTTTTACATCAATCACAGCGGAAGGATCAAAGTCTTTCACCTCCCCAGCAATTTTTACTTTCTGGCCTTTTGGGTCGAAAAGGGATATCCGTGTCACTCCAGACTGGGCGTTTAAAGCGGCTTTCCAAGCCTCTTTAACACAAGAACCTGTTGGAGCTACCATCCCTAAACCAGTTATTACGACACGCCTCATTATCACCCTCTGCTCTAATTGACATGAAAGTTCTACCATCCAATTATCAAATACCTTACGGGATAGCACTCTATTTTTTGTGTAGAGTTTGTAAAAACTACATATACATCTTTTCAATTCATGGCAGCGATCGAGGTCGTCGTAATTTCTTTAGTCCTGGAATATATCGGGGGTCCAATGTCGACTCCGAAGGTGGCAGACGATTTTTTTGGACAACCAAGAACGTACCAAAACTCAGCAAGATGACATTTGGCAGCCATGCTGCCATGGGAGCACCTATCATGCCCTTTTCTGCAGCAAACTTAAAAGCCATGAGAAATACATAGCCTAATATAATAGTTAAAACAGCTCCCAAGTAACCAAAACTTCTCCCTTTTCGCTCATCTTGTATGCCCAAGACCATTGCAAAACAAGCAAAGGTGATGCACGAAAACGGCAGTCCTATACGCTGGTGGAGAAGAAAGCGTGCCTTATAGTATTCTTGTCGCTTAATCGGGTCCGTTGTCTCTTTCAAGGAATCTACATGATTCCACAGTTGCAGCGGGGTATAGCTACGATAGTCATCGCTTGCAGAGTCAGGGCCAAAAATTTGCTCTTGAAAAATGCGGATAAGATCCAGTTCGGCCTTTTTAAACTTTACCACCGAAATTTCGTCGCTACCCGAGCTATTGGAATAAATCACACCATGTCCGAAAGACATTCTTAGATTCCCTTCCTCCACAGAGCCTTTCACACCACCCATAGGTGCCAGTAGGGTGAAGTTCTGATCTTTATTCTTACCACCGGGTGCCAGCATCACGTTCTCAAATCGGGTGCGATCCGGGGATATCGACTCCGCATAGAGCACATAACCTAAAAAGTCATCAAGGAAGACTCCCGGTTTTAATTTGACCCGCAACATGTTATCCAATTCGGTTTGTGTTTTGCGATGGTAAAATTGAATCGTTTCGCGCCTTCCCCAGGGCTCGAAATTCAAAGCGCAAAAAACAGCTACGCCATATAAAATGGCACCGATAAGCATGACTGGTACCGCCGCCCTTTTAAGGGAATAGCCAGCAGCGAGCATGGCAGTAAACTCGCCGTCGGAAGAAAATCGGCTAAATGCCAAGAGAACAGCAAACATATAGGCTATGGGGATGGTAAATGCCAAAAAAGGTACCATAATAAATAGAAAAGGTAGGAGAATGTTTTCCAGTGTTAACCCAAAGGTAACAAGCACCTCGGACAAGCGTATGAGCTGGGACACCACTATCACTGCACTCAGAACACATAGGGAAGTTATAAACTGCGGTAAAATTTCTTTTAAAAAGTAAATAAATAGCGTCAAAAATTTTTCCTTAAGGAGCTTTTGTCCAAATTGGTGCTTTGTAGCCCAGATCGAGATATTAAATGCCCTCATGATCCGATATAATGATTAGGTCACTTTGAACCAAGGAGCAGCTAATTGCCTGCAACTATATATAAATACTACATTTCCTTACTTTTTTCGATATGGGTTTGGTGTATAATTTCTCCGGTTTTGGCAAAGGATAGTAATAAAGACATCCCCATAACCTTCCCCTCTTGGGAACATGCTGCCATCGCCCATATCAACAACCGTCCCGTACATATAGTTCCACGGATTCAATCGAGATTAAAACAATTTTTAAGGCACAGAGGAGATCCTGTTGCCGCCATGATGATTGTCGAGGTCAGTAGTGGCAACATCCTAGCTATGGTTCAAGGGGCTTCCCCAACCACTTGGAATAGTCTCACTAATACTAACTTACATACAGGCTTTCCAGCAGCCTCCCTATTTAAGACTGTCGTAGCTGCGGCAGCTTTAGAGAACATGCCTTTAGATCCGCGTAAGAAATTTATCCTTGATGGGGGGTGCGGCACCATCAGCCCCAAAGGCTATTGGATGCGAAACGATCTGAAAGGACGTCGCTTCCAACTCGATTTACGCCGCGCTTATGGGTCAAGCTGTAATGGTTTCTTTGCAAAAATGGCAGTCAATGAAATTGGTTTTGGCCCCATACTGGATATGGCACATCGATTTGGTTGGAATCAGAATGGAGTTCCCGCCGATTTTACCATACCTGTGAGCCCCATAAAGCCCCCAGACCCCAGTGTTTCTTCCGCCCATATGGTGGGTCGTTTCGCGGCTGGATTTGGTTATGTGGGATTATCTGTGGCCCACGCCGTTTGGCAGATGCTCGCTATCGCCAACTATGGCTACGCTAAACCCCTATCTCTTTTCAGCGATGATATAGACCAGAGCATAGCCCCCGTTCCCCATCGACAAATCATTCAACCCACAACGGCTGAAGATTTACTCAGTATTATGGACGCTACGATTCTTGGGGGCACCGCCAGCTCGTCTTTTAAAAGGGGGCGTTACCGTAAAATTCGTCGTCATATCGGAGGAAAAACTGGAACCCTTACGGGATCTTTTCCTAGAGGTGTGACAACCTGGTTTGCTGGTATGTACCCATTGGATCAACCAGAAATTGTGGTAGCATCAGTGGTAGTGCTTAAAGATCTTTGGCATATCAAGGCTTCAGACCTGGCAGCAGAGGGAATCATTTCCTACATTGATTTCAAGAGAAGCTCTAAGATTGCGAAACTAAAGATTAATCAAGGTAACAAAAATTAGAACGCTACTATCTTTTAATACGAATTGACCTACCTGCTTGTTCTTTGTTACCAAGCCTATCGCTACTTATTCAAACTTGAGGTCCACCAATATGAGTCAAAACACCATTCCCGTAGTCGATTTAGAAGATTATTTGTCGGATGATCCTACTCGTCGTCAAACATTTGTAGATGCTGTTGGGAGCTCCCTCCGTGACATCGGCTTTTTCGCCTTAATCAATCACCGGATTGATAACGACCTCAAAGACAATGCGTATCGTGTATCACAAGAGTTCTTCGACCTTCCCGACTCAGCTAAGGCTGCCTATGAAAAGCTAGAAATTAAAGGACAAAGGGGTTACACCTCATTCGGTCGTGAACACGCTAAAGATTCTAACGCTCCAGACCTAAAAGAGTTTTGGCATGTGGGCCAAGAACACCCTCAATCAGATTACCCTGCAAATATTTGGCCCCAAGAATTACCTGAATTCCAAAAAGTGATGACATCCGTTTACAGCAAATTAGAATCCTGCGCCTTTTCAGTTCTGGAAGCATGTTCTCTATTTATCAATGAAGATAAGAAAGTTCTTAGGGAAATGGCAGAAGACGGAAACACCATCCTCCGGCTCATCCATTACCCACCCATCCCTGATGATGCTCATCCATCAAGTGTTAGGGCTGCTGCCCATGAAGACATCAATCTGATTACGCTGCTTATAGATGCCACAAGCTCGGGCCTTGAAATCCTTGATCGCCATAACAATTGGCTACCTGTGGTCACTCCTAACAATAGCATTATTATCGACTCCGGAGATATGCTGCAGAACGTTACCAATGGGTATTTCAAAGCAACAACTCATCGGGTCGTAAACCCAGAGGATTCCAGACAACGACGGTTTTCTATGCCATTTTTCGTTCATGCTCGCAGTGAAGTGCCTTTGAATCCACTTCCAAGCTGCCTGGCATTGACAGGGGATCAAAAATATCCCGATATTACTGCTGGACAGTATCTCCATCAACGACTGGTAGAAATCGGCTTGGCTTAAACTACTTCCGGATCTTTGCGAGAACGACTTCGGGGGTCTTGATAAAGGCTCAAATTACTAGCGATTAATGTTTGCCCCTCCAGCTGGGGGGTGAATTTAATTTGCATACCAGCCTCTACCTTAAATATACTCGCTTTTTTAATATCATAGGGGAAAAACATAATTTGCCGGGCTCCTAGGCTGGAATCATCAACCTTAAGCCACCCTACCCTTGATGGGTTGTAAGACATCACTTCACCAACAAATTCATTCTTGATGGTAGTACGATCCACTGTCATAGACCCGGATAGATCGAGTTTTTCCAGGGCAGATTTCATAGCTATGTGCTTATCATCACCTTTTTTAACCATTACATAGAGCATATGTTTAGCTCTTGTACTCGCCACATAGAACAGGCTCGACATAATGGGATTCGTAATAGACAGGTTATATTCACTGAGATTGACAATGATTCCTACATGGGTTTCTAAACCTTTGAATCCAGCTATAGTGGATACGCGGGTTTTGGCTTGCATTTCCTTATCTGTCCAGCGCTCGACCTTAGCAGGAGTCATATGAATCAGTTCGTGCTTGCCCAATTTTTTATGATTGTGCAGAATAGAACCGTCATGAAACGGCTTTCTGGCACTCAATAATGTCACTTCTTGAGGACTTAAACCTTCCACCTGATAAAGCCGACTCAACAGATCCTTTAACTTATGCCGGGCATCTTGCTCATCTTCATATACGACAAGTTCTGGCACATAGCCCAACCTCCCCGAGTGACTTTGGAGAATCTCCCGACCCGTTCGAAATGAACGCGAAAATGTCGATATTTCTCTTGTTGTCCGATAATTATTGACCAAAGGAAAGTATGGAGTATCTATGGGTAGCACGTCTTCGGGTATAAAAGTTTCTTCAGCTGAGCCGGAGCCAAAAACCCCTTGACTGCGATCAAAAAAGATATAGAAATGACTCTCTCCTTCGTCCCGCAGAACGGTTTCAATGGATTCCCACCAAAAAGGCTGCACATCCTGGGCTTCATCACAGAGCAAGACATCGTAACGCACATCAGACGCCAGAATCGCTTCCTTCAATCGCTCGGGTCCCACATACTGAATCCAATCATCTCGCTTGCCTTCAAACTGAGCAGGTCGTCGCAACAGCTCGACTCCATATGACGATGCTAGCTCCGCGTAAGTTTTGACTTCGATCTCTTCCCCAACCTGGTCTTTGAGAAAAGTATTTAACATCGCGTTGCTGGATAACAGTAGAACTTTCTTACCTAAATTGCGAAAGTGTTTTGCCAGAATCATGGCCAGTAATGTTTTGCCTGTTCCTGCTTCGCCTTCAATGGCTAATCTTTGCGCGCCAGCGATGGGAGTCACTAAAGTCTCGTGTACTGTCTCCACATCCTTAACCTTCATTTCGTGATTATCTAAATAATCACGCAAATAAAGTTTTGTGGAATAGGAAGCACCCTTCAGGGTCAAATCGATGCTCTTGCGAACATCGGAAAAATGCAAATATTTTTCTGGATGAACCTTGGCACAAACTTCCTGCAGATAGGATTCCAACTGGGTGAGGCGATTGCGACCTAGAATCAGCATGGGCTCGACTTCCGCACCGTTGACGATATCCGATTCCACGACATTGGGAAAACAAACTAAATGCGTGGCAGGTACCTTGATGCCACGGCCTTTCATAAACCGTAGAAATCGACTTTTCCAAACTAAAGCCTGTTGAAAGGGATTCCTGATGGAGAAGGATTTCCCATGGCGGTTGATGGAATGAAATTCCCCACTACTAACATCGTACTTGATTTGACCGCCTTTAACTTCAATGACAAAGACCCCATGTTGCGGATGATAAAGCACAAAATCGATTTCATTATCCAGCAAGCCCCTACCGGGCTCCAGGGCCGAAAGGGTGCATGAGTAATAGACACTCCAGCTTTTGGGGAGGTTTCTACATTTTTCATAAAATTGTTCTTCTGCCTGACTGGCAAATACTACGCGGGATGAGTTCGCATCGGGGTAAATCTGGGCCATGGGAGTTTCCAATTTGATAGGTGCAACAACTACAATATTACCACGGTTGTACTTTCAAATTCTAAGCCAGTGCTAAGTATCTATTATTGCAGGAAGCTATGCTTCCTCTTCCCAGAATCTCTGAGCAATTGTCAAAAAGATGTTCATCACGAAGCGGTGCTATAACTGAGTATCTTTCTTATCGAGAAATAATTTATAATTTTATCTGATAGTCACAAAAAGATTAGCTTGCGATGGCTTTATTAAAATTAATCTGCTCTAGTTTCTATAGAATCCGAAACGGGCTTACTAGAGCGAATAGTAAGGTTCAGTGCAGTCTTCAGCCAAAAAGCAAAACCCCGACTTATTTCTAAGCCGGGGTTTTTATATTTTAAG
>JBNKNM010000144.1:0-14340 GCA_050293845.1 Pseudobacteriovorax sp.
CTGGCTATAGATAACAGTATTAGGTGGGGATTTAATTGGGAGTGGGGGCCCTTCCAGATGTGGCAAGCTCTCGGTGGTGATACCATAACAGCTCGTATGGAAAAGGATGGTGTCAAAATACCTGAGTGGGTGAAAAAAACCTCTACTTTCTATAAACCAGCTCCTAACTCCATTGAATGGCAAATGCATGGTCCAGAGGCTCAACTTCTTGGCTCCAAGGGTGAATATAGTTCCGTCGCTAAAGAAAGCCATCTTTTTTATCTACCAAAATCGCAAAATGAAAAAGATAAGAGGGTCGTGTTATCCAACAAAAATGCTAGCCTTGTGGACATTGGTGATGGGGTTGCTTGTCTCACCTTCCACTCAAAAATGAATGCTATTAATACCGATATGGTAAGTCTAGCCATCGAGGCTACCAATAAAGTCAAGAAAGACTTTGATGGCCTAGTTATTGGCAACGATGGTGATGTATTTTCTGCAGGAGCCGACCTCAAACAAATTTTGGGAGCATGTAAAGATGGTAAATTTGATGATATTGACCACCTACTACGCAATTTCCAAGGAGCGATGCAACTTATTAAGTATGCTAGCTTTCCTAGCGTTTCCTGCCCTCAAGGATTAGTGCTCGGAGGAGGCTGCGAGGTATCGCTACATACCAGTAAGCAGCTGATAGCCAACGATACTTTTGCAGGCTTGGTCGAAGTGGGAGTGGGCTTGATACCTGCTGGTGGCGGTAGCAAAGAGCTGGCACTTAGAGCTTACCAATTCGCCAACCTAGGAGAGAGAGCTGACCCCATGCCTTTCTTACAGAGAGCTTTCCTCCTCATTGGCATGGCTAAAACCTCCAGCTCTGGTCTAGAAGCTATTGAAATGGGCCTTTACGGACCTAAAGCAGAAGTCATCATTTCTCGTGATCATCAGATCGTAAAGGCCAAAGGTATGATACTTGAAATGATAAGCCGCGGATACGCTCCTCCTACACCTGTAACAAAACTAAAAGTGGTTGGCGATCCCGGCATTCAAACCTTTAAAATGATGCTGTACAATATGCTGGAAGCTCAGCAAATATCTGCACATGATGCCTTCATTGGTGAAAAAGTAGCGACAGTGCTATGTGGCGGAGAAATTGATGGCAATCAAGCCGTTTCAGAACAGTATCTCCTAGACCTTGAGAGACGAGTGTTCTTAGAGCTATGTAAAGAGTCTAAAACTCAAGATCGCATTGAACACATGTTAAAGACTGGAAAGCCACTTAGAAACTAACAACGGAAAGGATTGTCTCATGACAAAAGCATATATTGTTGCTCCCCTTAGATCAGCAGTCGGTAAAGCATTTAAAGGTTCACTTAGGGCTAAACGTCCTGATGACTTAACAGCTGACTTGATTAAAGCCGTACTAAACAAAGCCGGTGACTTCGATCATAGTTTAATCGAAGATTGTATCTTAGGTTGCGCTATGCCTGAAGCTGAGCAAGGTATGAATGTCGCTCGCTTTGCTGTTTTGCTCTCTGGACTCCCAGAATCCGTCCCCGGTGTCACTGTCAATAGGTTTTGCAGTTCTGGAGTCCAAACTATTGCCATGGCAGCCCACCAAATCCTGGCAGGAGGTGCTGACTGTATCCTTGCAGGAGGAGTTGAGTCTATGAGCCTTGTCCCCATGATGGGGCACAAGCCTGTCGGAAGTCGCACCATTCTTAGCTCTGATGAAAGCCGTGGTGACTATTATTTAGGTATGGGATTAACAGCGGAAAATGTTGCTGACGATTACAATGTAAGCCGTGAAGACCAGGATGAATTTGCTTATCACTCCCACCTAAAAGCTGCCAAGGCTGTTAGTGAGGGGCTTTTTAAAGATGAAATTGCTCCTGTACCGGTGGAGCTTAGGATTCCTGGGGAGAGTGGCACTGTAAATATAAAGGAAATTTCCTTTGATACAGATGAAGGCCCTCGCCCTGACACCTCCTTGGAAGCACTAGCAAGATTGCGCCCTGCCTTCAAAGCCAAGGGGAGTGTTACCGCTGGTAACTCCTCTCAAATGTCGGATGGTGCTGCTATGTGCCTTGTGGTTTCCGAAAAGTTTTTAAAGGAACACAAGCTCACTCCAGTAGGACAGTTTTTAGGATATTCCGTCGCCGGAGTTCCCCCCCGAGTCATGGGCATTGGCCCCATAGAAGCGATTCCAAAGGCACTTAAGCAAGCAGGTAAAAGCCTCAATGACATTCAACGCATTGAACTCAATGAAGCCTTTGCATCCCAATCGTTAGCTGTTGTCAGAACTCTAGGCTTGAACCCAGAAATAGTAAACCCAACGGGAGGTGCTATCGCCTTGGGGCATCCTTTAGGAGCCACAGGTGCTAAATTGACCGCAACACTTTTTAATGGCATGAAGCGTGATAAGCAAAAATATGGCCTTGTCACCATGTGTATCGGTACAGGGATGGGTGCCGCATGTGTTTTTGAGAATCTACAGTAGGCTTGGTCAGCTCTAAGGTATCCCAGAAAGTCATTTCTGGGATACACTAAATCTTTAGAAAGTCTCCAAAGTTCGTTATACTTTCCAAAAGACGTTGAGCCATTTGGTAAAATTTTTTGAAATGGGGTAGCCTCATGCCTAAAATACTCATCGTAGATGATGAAGTTGATATTTGCGAAATGATGTCATTTACGTTCGATAGCCATGGCTTTAAAACCTATGTTGCCCATGACGCTGCTGAAGCTTTCGAGATTGTTAAAAGTGAGGACCCAGATCTCGTTGTCAGTGATATACGTATGCCAAAAGGGGGTGGGATGAAGCTTTTAAAAGATATCAAAAACTATAACCCGCAACGACCTAAAGTTTTTTTGATAACCGGATATAGTGATAACACCCGTGAGGAGGCGATCTCTGCTGGTGCTGAAGATGTGCTAGCAAAGCCCATCAAACTGCAAGAGTTGGTGGAAAGGGTTACAGGCTCAATATAAAAAAGCACCATGGCATCAGGGTGCTTTCCTTAAAATTCAAGCCATTACCTAATCTAAGCTTTCTTGCGAGATACTTTTTTTCGAGTACTTCTTTTCTTTGTGGCTTTCTTTTTAGTAACCTTCTTCTTAGTGGCTTTCTTTTTAGTAACCTTCTTCTTAGTGGCTTTCTTTTTAGTAGCCTTTTTCTTAGTAGCCTTTTTCTTAGTGGCTTTCTTTTTAGTAGCCTTTTTCTTAATGACTTTCTTTTTTACTGCTTTTTTGACTGCCTTTCTCTTCACAGCTTTACGCTTAGTACCTGCAGCAGCTTTGCTTGTTTTTTTCTTAGTAGCTTTCTTTTTTGCAACTTTTTTCTTTGCAGCTCTTTTCTTTGCAGCTCTTTTCTTTGTCCCGGCCTTTTTAGTGGTCGCTTTCATAATAAAAATATCCTCCTTAAAAAATCGATATGCAGTCCCACATGGGACAGGACGAGAACCGCAAGATTCTCGTATGCAACAAACAGGGTCCAAGCTTTACCAAACACCAACAGGTTTAATTTTGAGATAGAATAGCTTGAAAATTCCTTCTTTCTCAAAGTTGATAAATTTATCGGACCAAGTTTTTATTCCTAAAGGTTATCTTAGATAAAAAGAACTTATTTTATAGATCTTAACAACCTTTAGGTATTTTTTTTCTCATGTTTTTAGCAGGTTATGAAACGATATTTGGACTTTAATCGTATCTAATATCAGAGCGATAAGTTCCTCTGATGACGGCAATTTAATTTACTGAGATTCAATACCATGATTTAAGCTCTAAAAGTAGTCGTAATACTTTTAGTGAGTGGATAAAATAATCTAATGACTTCAGGAAGATGCATTGGAGTTACGAGCTTTAAAAAGTTCCAAAGCAGCACGGGCTTTCTCAGACATGACAGGCACACTTGATTTTTTATTATCTAAGTCTGGTTGATTTTGGTTGGATTTTCGCAGCTTAATCGGTCGACTCACTCCGATCTGTTTGGTTTCAAGTAGGCGAACTAGTTGAGAATCTTCTGTTATTAAAAGAATATTTTCTTTAGGAGCACAATAATCCAGCAATCTCAATAATTCTATCTTACTGCTTTTTTCTAGATTGTTTTGAACTACAAGAATAGATAGAGGACAAGAAATATTTCTTTGACTAAATATTTCTTCGTCACTTACTGGGCGATCGACATCCCGAATCAACTGGGAGAGAACCTCACATTTATCGATCATTTCAAACAGTTGATCCCATTTTTTTTCCTCAAATCCCAATGCCTCAATACCAAGCAGAGTAAAGTGTTGATTCCACATATGCGTACATTCTTTGACTTTGCCACGGAAAGTCGATTGTAGATAATGGTAGAATTCTATCTTATTCTGGACTCGACTCAACTTCGATAGTTGGCCTTCTTTTTTATCTTTATAGCTAAGGATATTACGAACTTCGGCAATTAGAATTGAAGGTTGCTTGAGGTCTATAGATTTCTGACTCTTGGTAACAATTCTCCACTCATTCACTAACCTTTCAATATTTTTAAGGTTTAGACTATAGACTGCAAGTTTATCACGACACTCCTTTCTTGCAACATAGAGTGATGAAATCTGGCCCAGATTATTGATGAGGTTGAGTATGGAGTTAAGAGATGCCTGCGGATCTAACTTATACCTGCTCGCTATAGCAATCCAATGACTTTTAGCTTTGCCAAGTTCTGCAACAATTTTTTCATATCTTACTTGAATTTCATCCACATAATCAGTGTAACTTTGATTTGTAACCTCTATGTTAGAGCACATTTCATTGATAGAGCGCAAAATTCGGTTCACAGCCTGGCGTGAATCTTCCAAAAAAGCTACATCAAGTAAAGGGGCATCACCCTTATCTTCATTATCAATCAATCTTTTCCAAAGACTGGTTTTTGGTTTGATTTGTGACTGACTATTTATAGATTGGGTAATATCAGTGATTGACTTAAGAGCTCCCTCGATATTTTCCAATAATTTTTTATCATCCAGCAGAAAAGACTTTGTATTGCGAATATGATCTTGGAAGATAGGTTTAACCAATGATTCCAATTCATGATTCCCACGCCTATAGGCAAGCTCTAATTTTTCATAAGCTTGTAACCTACTTAAGCTTTTTACAACATCTTCCCAGCTAATTTCCGAGTCTAACATTGGCAGTTGGTGGATTTCATATCGATCGCACAGTTTCATGAGATTATGATCTATTTTTTGTACTTTTTGCTTAAGGACATCGTAGTTATTTGCGGGGTCATTAAAAAAAACAGCGTCCCTTTCAATTTCTCTCAGAATTTCAATCTCTTTTTGTAGATCCAGTAGATAGTTGGGATCAAATTTTGCTAAAGATTCATATTCTTTTTTCGTATTAGCTATCATACCTTTAACATACTCATAATCCTTAAGGATAAATTGAGCCTTATGGGAGAAAGACACCAATTGGTTCAATGCAATGATATGAGGGCTGGACAGAAAAGACTGGCATTTCTGAAGAGATTGTTCGAGTTTATGTGCCGCTACTTGGTTAAAGTGCTGGAGAAATTGACTGCCTTTTTTTACCCGTTCACCTAGCAAGTGCTCACCATCTTGCTTGATCCGAATGACATCAACTAATGCAGCCGTAAGGTCATCCTCTCCTTCTAATACAGCCTCTTTAAATTTTTCTTCACCATTTTCTACCATTTGCCGATTGAAGGAAAACCGCGAACCTTGATGTGATCGTTCAATAATCCATTGATTGCCATCACAGTCAGCTACATAGAGAATAGCAACTTTCACATTAGAGATATGGCGCCCGGTTATAGCAAAGACGATGGCCTCTAATAAGTAATCTTGCTCCGTTTGATGATGACAAAGTATATTCCTAAATTTTGACTCTATAGCTTGGAATTTGAAAGCCGTTGTGACTTCATTTCCTTCCAACTGATATTTAATGCCACTAAGGAACAATCAAAGTCTCCATTTTTTCTAGATTCCCTTTTAAGTTTAACGAACCCGGATATGAAAATCCTTTTATGCGACGATACTGAGATAAAAAACGTCTTAATTCATTAGGGTTAACTTGATGATTCATTCAATCTCACAATTGATGGCGCTTATTTTTCGCATCCCATGGTGCACCCAAAACTGTCAAGCCGTTTCAAGAGCTATCCTCAGTAAAATTATTCAGATCCCGATTACAAGACCTAGGAGAATTTCCCATCGACAATGAGGGCTTACTCACATTATACAATATGTCGCAATAAAAATCCTAGAACTAGGTAGGGTTGCCTAGCAAGATCGTGACCACTACCAAGCTAATATCACGAGAAAGGTAAGCAGATGGGTGTGATACAACAGAATTTGTCAACAACCGGAGCTGATTGGGGTACGGCCATGTTGCGCTTACTACCAGCTGAATTGGCACACAATGTGGGACTTAAGCTTCTTAAATCAGAACTATTCAAGCTCGTGCCCAAGCCATCCTTTCCCATCCAGAGTAAGATTTTTAACATGGAAGTTCCCGGAATAGGCAGTTTATCACATCCTATTGGACTAGCTGCTGGATTTGACAAAAACTGCTATGCACCCCACGGATTCGCTCGGCTTGGCTTAGCATTCCTGGAAATTGGAACCGTCACCCCTCGTCCCCAACCTGGTAATCCCAAACCACGCATGTTCCGCTACCCGGAGCAAAAGGCTATTATCAATCGTATGGGGTTTAATAGTTTGGGAAGTCAGGTTGTTGTAGAAAGGCTAGCCAAACTTGATTGGGATCATAATATTATCCCAATGGGTCTCAATATCGGTAAGAATAAGGATACTTCCGAAGCCGCTGCCATTGATGACTTCAACCATGGGCTCCAAAAATTTGGCCCCTTCGCCAAATACTTTGTCGTAAATATATCTTCTCCCAATACTAGTGGACTGAGAAATCTAGCAAATGATGAGTTTATTCGCCAACTGGCTCAAGATAACCACTCCCTCAGGGAGAAGATTTGGTTTAAACTTGATCCCGATATGAGTCGTACGAAGCTACAAAGTATTATTGAAACCATCACTTCTGCGGGTTTTCAAGGAGTTATTCTAAGCAATACCCACAAAGTAGATTGGCCCGAAATGGGTGGACAAAGTGGTCACCCACTAACCAGCCTTGCCAATCAAAGTCTCGAATGGGCATTTGAGGTACATAAGGGAGAGCTTCCGATGATGGCCTCTGGGGGAATTCTCAGTGGCTTAGACATACTGCAACGTGTTCAAAGAGGAGCTTGTGCCGTACAGATCTATTCGGCTCTGGTTTACCGGGGTCCTTGGGCAGTTCAGAAACTACTCCAAGAGCTGTACGCAGAATTAGCACTGCAAGGATATAATTTTTTATCCGATGCGATCAACACCCACTACCAGTAAGGAACATTATGGGATTAGAAATTGTACGGCGTATTCGCGGAAACGTCCACAGATCAATAGATATCAGTAAGTTAGAAGACGCTGTCATTGCTCATCCTTATTTTCAACGATTGCGACGCATCAAGCAGCTGGCGTTTCTAAACTATGTATTTCCCGGTGCTACCCATACAAGATTCGAACACTCCCTTGGCGTCATGCACCTTGCGGCTGTAGCCTGGACAAAACTATCTGCTAATCAAAATCGACTGCATCATTCACTTTCTCGTTACGGTAATTTTGAAGCTATTGAGCAGAACAATATTAATTCAGAATCAATTTATCATGGCCAGCTTGCGCCTACTTTTCCCCTCATGGGAAAAATTTTTAAATCAGATTATATCCTACAGACTCTGAGACTGGCAGCTCTACTCCATGACTTAGGTCACCCTCCTTTCTCCCATAGTGGAGAGCGTTTTTTACCGAATCTCATGGATATTCTCAAAGATAACCCTGATATGCCCGATTATCTTCAAGAATACTTTCAATCCAGATTACAAAAACACAAGGATCAGGGGGAGGACCCGGAGACAGTTCCGGTGAGACATGAGGTTTTCTCGATCCTTATGATTGACAGAGTCCTCAGAGATATACGGAAATGGCACCCTCATTTAGAACCCATGATCGATCCTCGCGATGTCATTGCCATCATCAACCACCACATTGCACCAAAAAGCGACTCAATTATTGCTCATTACCAGGCTCTCGACTTATGCCGAGAACTTATTTCTGGTGAACTTGACATTGACCGTATGGACTACTTACTCCGTGACTCACGGGAATGTGGGGTCGTCTATGGCGTTTTTGATGCGGAAAGAATTCTTGATTCACTATGCGTCTACCATGACCGTGAAAACAAAAAACTCCATGTTGCTATCAATCTATCAGGATTGGCCGCATTTGAAGATTACTTACGCGCCAGACATTCCATGTACCTCCAGTTATATTTCCATAAAACTTCGGTTGCTGCGGAAGCTATGATTCTGCATCTGGGAAAACAGTTACATAACTGGAAACTTCCGGCCAATGTCTCCGCATACGCTGTATGTGATGAGTATAATATTGGCGATAAACTACAAGAGGCGGCCCAAGTACTCGTTCCAGAAAAAGCCCAACCTCGTTTTAACGCCTTACTGACTGACTTGCTATATAACCGCCAACTATGGAAAAGGGTTTTTGAAATCACAGGCCCTAAGCCTAAGACATCAGAAAAACCTCTGGAAAAGGTGGAAAAAATACTAGAAGATCATAATATTCCTTATGAAACTGTTTCTTCGGGAAGCTCACTCACACGATTCCGACCTCGCTTGGCTCACCAAAAAAGTAGCAATTACCTCAGGCTTATAAAAAAAGATGAGAAGCAGTTTCCTAGAGTCTGTGCCATAGAAGACTATAGTGACGTGATTAACACCAACAAAGATGTGATAATTCATAGAATTTACGTCCAGGCTCACCATAATAAGGAAGGTGTCTATGAGCCTGGTTTGGCTAAAAAATTATTAAGGGAAAAAAGCACTTGAATCCAAGCCTATTTCTTTTGATCTGCGCCAGTCGAGTTCTTTGCAGGGGAGCTTGATGGTTTATCTTTGCTCTTTACCTCACCTTTTTTCTCCTTCGGCTGCCGATTAGACTTTCCGTCGTAGGCTTCATTATACCAGCCTCCACCTTTCAGCTGAAAAGCCGCCTGGCTCATCTGCTTTACGAGGCTCTGCTGTTGACCGCAGCCTGGGCATTCCTCCGGATGAGGATCACTCATTTTCATGATGAATTCGTGTAAATGTCCACATGTTTTACATTTATATTCATAAATCGGCATCGTTTTCTCCAACATAAAAACCACACCAGTATACTGGCCTGCCTTAACTTGGTGCCGATCAAGCTAAAGTCAAGATGGAAAATGAAAAGGCCACGTATTTACGTATTAGGAAAAGTCTCGTTACTACGAGACTTCGATACGAAAAGTAAAATGAGGCCGGAAATAAACTTATTGTTCTACTATATTTCCGCTATTCTGCTCTCGACTCAAGAAAGCCGAATCGACTCTTTGCTTCAATTCCTGACCGGTTTTCCAAAAAGGTAACTTCTTGGGAGGTACCACAATCTGCTCTCCTGTCTTCGGATTTCGGCCTTTATAGGATTTATATTCGCGGACTGTAAAAGCTCCAAACCCCCGAATTTCCACACGATTTCCACTAGCAAGGGTCTCTGTTATCCCATTAAAAAATAGGTCCACAACCTCTTCAGCCTTTGCCAAAGTAATATCCGCTCTCTCCGCCAAGCTCTCTATTAATTCCGATTTTACCATTGGGTTTTCCCTTTTCTATAGTCACTAGCCTCAGCTGCTATTCTACCAAGACCTTTATGATATTGGCAACTTATTACCTGGAATATCCTGGATATGAAGCTTATATTCACTCAATTCTTACATACTATTACCAGTTAAATACTGATAATACGAGACGGACCTTGACTAACAGAGCGTAAATGGCATCATCCATCGGTATCTCAAATGACAACTTTTCACTTCAAGTAGGTCACAATGAAAACCATCAAGCCTATATCCCATCGCAGCATTGGTCCTATCACCGTCGACTGTGGACGGGATAAATCCCTAACCCACCGCGCTATTATGTTTTCATCCCTAGCCCAGGGAGACAGCGAAATCGATAATCCACTATTGGGGGCTGATTGTATTTCAACCATCGACTGCTTTCGTAAGTTAGGAGTGCAAATTGAAGTACAAGGACGGTCTGTAAAGATCAGCTCTCCTGGTTTCCAACTCTTTCAGTCTTCAGAATCCTCTCTAGACTGTGGAAATAGCGGCACAACGGCTCGGTTGCTTCTGGGACTGTTTGCAGGAATCAACGGACTAAAAGTAACATTGACTGGAGACAAAAGCTTAAGCAAGCGCCCTATGGACAGGGTCGTGGAGCCACTCCGTCAGACAGGAGCAATTTTTGCGGGAGAATCGGGGGCCAAATACCTTCCTATTACAATAGAAGGCCAAAACCTCAAAGCAACCAACTATACAATCAACAAGTCAAGTGCTCAGGTGAAGTCAGCTTTAATGTTAGCCCACCTTCCCACAACTGGAAAAATAACAGTCACCCTACCGGCCGGTTCCCGGGATCATACTGAGAAAATGCTTATTCAGATGGGTGCAAACTGTCAATCATCCGTCAATCAAGGTATAGAGACAGTTATTTTTACAGGCCCCTTTTATCCACACGGCCAAAAGTATAATATTCCTGTCGACCCCTCATCGGCGGCATTTTTCTCTGTTTTGGGTTTACTGCGACCTAAAGGGAAGACCCTGATACCCGATGTACTAAATAACCCTACTCGCACTGGCTACCTTAACGCACTCATGCGCATGAGTTCCCACATTAAATGTCAGAAAGCAGCCACTGGAAATCTTTTCGTTGAGGCTACTATGAATCTTGATGTAGAAGGGAGCTTTCCATTGGTGGGAACAGATATCTCAGCTGCTGAAATCCCAACATTAGTTGATGAAATTCCCATATTGGCAGTTGCGGCAGCTTTTGCTTCTTCGCCGTCGCGTTTCAGTGGTCTTAGTGAGTTACGAATCAAAGAAAGTGATCGTTTGGCCAAGACTTATGAATTGCTACAAGCTGCTGGAGCTCGGTGTTCAATTGAAGGAGATGACCTAGTTATTTTTGGCGGACTTAAACAAGCAAACTCCTTTCACTTTAACCCTGAGGAAGATCACCGTATGGCTATGGCTGCAGCAATTATAGCTTGCTTTGCCAAGAGTCCTTGTAAGATCTTAGATGAGGAATGCGTAGCCGTAAGCTTTCCCAACTTCTTTGAGGAGCTGAAAAAATTTGAATCCTGAAATACCGCTGCCCCCTAAAAAGGAGAGATCCATGAACCAACATCAATCCACCCAGCGCAGTCGTTGTAAGATTGTCGCCGTAGATGGACCTGCAGGATCTGGGAAAAGTACGATCTGTGCTTCCGCATGCAAGAGCTTAGGGTGGACCTATGTAAACACCGGTTTCTTATATCGCGCTATCGCATTTATATGCCGTAAGCGAAATCTTGACCTGCAAAATGATCAAAACCTTTCGATAGTGATTAATGAGTTTTCTGAGCACCTTATTTGGCATGCTGAAACAGGCCAGGTTATATTTAATGGGGATGATCTTTCTCCGGACCTTTATACCGATAGGGCTGGTATTGATGCCAGCTTTGTTGCCAAAAACCCCTTGGTCCGCCAACTCTTATTGCCTCTGCAAAGAAGACTTACCTTACAGTCTCCCCTGGGGGCTATCGTCGATGGACGCGATATTGGAACAGCTGTTTTTCCTGATGCCGATCTTAAAATATTCATGACTGCTTCCTTAGAAGAGCGAGCCCGACGGCGCCTTTTACAGCTCCATGATGGAGATAAAAAGCAGATCACATCTGATCAACTGCAAGTCATCAAAGAAAGTATTTCCCAAAGAGACGAGCAAGATGCAGCCCGGGGAGCCTCACCTTTAAAGCAAGCTGAAGATGCCATTTTATTTGATACCAGCTACCTTGATGCCAAAGAAGCTCAAGAAAATTTGATTGCGTTGATAAGAAACCATGCTTTGATCGAGGCCTAAGTCTTTAAAAACTTCATAGTTTACGCGGATTTTTACGTCTGCCATGTCGCGACAGACGTATCTTTGCAAACTCAGGTCTCTCTTTTCTTTTAGGCTCCAGCTTTTTTTGCGCTTCTTGGTTATGCTGCCATTTATTCAGCTCTCGTTCGAGGAACTGCAATCGTTCACTGTTTTCCTTCATCACTTCCGCACTATGTGAAAGATGATCCGCTGTTAATCTTGACAAGGAGGAAAGGTCCTTCCTAAATAGAGCAATAAGTTGCTGAGATTCACGCCACTCTCGATTTAATGACTCATACAACTCACGACTTGTTCCCCATTCGTTTTTCAGTTCTTTCATTAATATGCCAACAGATTCTCGGAGTTGCTGCATAATGTTGAGAAGCTTATTTAATAGCTGCCGATCTTGCTGACCCTCAAGGTTTTGCCTCGCCATCTCCTTATGCACACCATCGCTTATCTGTCTTAATGATAAGTTCAAAGTTTGCTGTAAAGTACTTTGTAATTTTAAAATACGTTGACTATGCTCTCTATAGTGAACAACAGCCAAATCTTGCCAATTATTAACGAGCTCCCTGCCAATATTCTGTAAAGCTTGTGAAGAACTTTGATGAGAAGCTGTGGCTCTGGTCCAGCTTTGATAATCTTCCAGATCCTTTTGTCGATACATAGGACGTATATAACGATCTACCCTGATACGCCCTACCCTCAGCTCTTTTCCTGAAATTTGAGTTAATCGTGACCTTTTAATACCTAGCATGCTCATAGCACCTTCGGCATCGATAGAAAACTCCGGAGAAAACTCTTCATCACCTTTTAAAAAAACGACCATTGGTAAATCATTAAGTGTCTGAGATTCGGGAGTCAGCTTATTTTCCATGTTTCATACCCTCTTAATTCAATGCAACATAGCGCAGTATGAGGTCTCAG
Source organism: Pseudobacteriovorax sp. (assembly GCA_050293845.1). GTDB lineage: Bacteria > Bdellovibrionota_B > Oligoflexia > Oligoflexales > Oligoflexaceae > DT-89. The sequence goes on from JBNKNM010000144.1 coordinate 12,947, forward strand.
CCCGTTGTTAAAGTGGATTTTCATTAATGCCCCTTCTATTAAGAGTTTGCAAGGGCCTTCTCTTCTGCTCTTTGCGCTAAGATTCTCAAGTCAGGCCGCTCTATGACGTATGGTTCACCGAGGAGTTCACGACAGCGTTTACCCGTGGTCGGGCCAATACATACATACGTCCATCGTTTTACAATATTTTTTTTATTTGATTCATGGGAATGGGGTAGATTTGCTTGCAGGGCATCAACCGCACTAGGGCTTGCCAAACAAAAGATGGCGGGCTTATGGAAAAGGTTTTGTAGTTTGAGATCTAAACAATTCACAATATTTGTTTCATATAAATCCACCTTACTGATATCCACCCCCTTTTCTTGCAAGTATGCCACCAAAGGAAATGCAGGAACTTTTGCTCCTAAGAACATCAAATCCGCATTTGTAGCAAGCCAACGATCCCATTGACTGCCTGCAAAGTCAGCCAAAGAATCTGCCGGCCATCTTTTGGCTCCAAACAATTTTAACTCTTGCTCAACTTTTGCGCTAAAGGTTTCGATATTTGGCCTAGATAGCATCACTTCATTTTTATAATGGTTGCTTAACAGGGTGGCTGCAAACAAGCTTGAAATAATTATTGTCTTTCCCCTTAAGCTTGGTAGATTCGGGTGTAAAAAATTTAATTGGGTTAAAGGGACATGTATGGGAGAAAGTTGTGTGAATAATTTCTTATCGGTGTCCCACTGATCCTGCCGCCTAGTCCAAACAATCTTCATTTGATTTCCTAGTTCTTTTACAAAAAGGTATAATTATGGCACTAAGAAGTATGTGATTACATCCTTAATTAGGAATCTCTTGTGATCGAATTGAACCATGTAAGCAAAAGGTTTGGCAACAATCAAATCCTCAATGATATTAGCTTCACCGTGGGAGCAGGTGAAAGAATCAGTCTTTTGGGTCCCGGCGGTTGTGGAAAATCCACAATCCTAAAGATACTATTAGGGCTGGAACCCCCTAATAGCGGTAGTGTCAAGCTTTTCTCCCTAGATATGTCCCGAGCATCAGAATTTGAGAAACAGGAAAACCTCAAGCAAGTGGGCGTAGCATTCCAGCAAGGCGGTCTTTTCGACCATATGACTGTGGCCGAAAACATTCAATTCGCTATGGAACATATGACAGATTTGAGCCCCGAGCAGAGGGATCGTAAAATCGACCACCTTCTCCACAAAGTGAAGCTTCCTCGCACCAAGCATATGTTTCCTTTCGAACTCTCAGGGGGCATGAAACGTCGAATCGGCATCGCAAGAGCCTTGGCCACCGATCCCAAAATTGCCCTTTTCGATGAGCCGACATCCGGGTTGGACCCTGTAACTTCAACCATTATTTTAAATATGATTGGGGATTTAGGTGAT
>JBNKNM010000145.1:0-14297 GCA_050293845.1 Pseudobacteriovorax sp.
CTTTTCAGTAAAATTTTTTCATAACATTGGCCTCGATTACGTTAGTTGCTCGCCGTTCCGGTTGCCAATTGCGCGACTTGCTGCAGCGCAGGCAGCTATAGAAGAGATGGAAGCCGATACCCAGAGAAAAGAAATCGACTAGAAAACTTTCGGATCATAGCACGGCGCGCCGTGCTATGATCCGCATCGGTACTAGAGCAGAATATCCCCCCGATCCGACTGCGGGCTTCCGTAACTTTATCTGCTTACTACGATCAAAAAGCTTATATCGCAGCTTTCTTGCTCACTAGAACAAATTTTTGGGAATGGGAGCCTCACAATCTTTGGGAAGAATTTGGGAATTAGTGTTTTGAAACCGATTTGATAAGCAGATCTTTTCTTGGTAACATCTATTTCATTGCAAGCCTGCAATCAGGCAATATTTCCCACCTTAGATCTAGAGAATCTTGCACTATATGCAGATATTTCATGGATAGTTCGGGAGGAAAACAGTTTTTCACACCCCATGCAGTTAGGTGCTTCTTCAAAAAACAACATATTTTTTATGTCTTCTGCATGCCGTACCTTATGGATAGTCGTAGCATGGATCGACCAACTTGTTAATTGATGTACTAACAAATCTAGGTTTTAATCGTAACTCAAGTAAACCTTTCAAGAAATCTACTAGTCGAATTTTAATGTTGGTAGTTCTGCTATGTTTCCAAAATTCCAGAGTGGATTTTCGTTACTATTCACAAAGACTCCCCAACCGCTATAAAGAACCTCTCCGGCAACGCATGTCCCATCATCTGCCGTGGTTGGACATTTTAGTTGGTCTAATGTTGCTCCAAAAATTCCTGTTTCCACAAACGTATCTGTCAACCCATAAGGTTCTGTTTGGTTGCTAGTATCTGTAGCCCAATAAGTAAGAGATGTTTCGGAATTTTGAATCAATCCGAATAATCCTCCTACTTCGGTATCTCCATCAACAGACCCTGTGGCGTAGCTAAAGCTTATATTAGAATTTTCTACAACAGAGCCTATCAGACCACCTTGGCGGGAAACTCCTAAGACGGACCCCGTAGCATAGCTTGTACTTACATTTGAATTACCTGAAATACCAATAAGTCCACCTACATCCTGTTCTCCTTCGCTTGCTCCACTGGCAAAGCTTGAGCTTATATTCGATTGATTTTGCAAGCCGATCAGTCCACCGATTATATTACTACCTTTTACAGCCCCATTCGCAAAACTTGCATCGATTGTAGATTCCATCACGATACCGATCAAACCACCGACACCAACCATCCCAGATACCGTTCCGGTTCCGTTACACAGATTTATGATAGAAATATTTTCAGCTAACCCGACTAACCCTCCAATCCCATTAACACCTTGCACAGCTCCACTAGAAAGACTAGAGATTATACTGGAAGCATTAGTTATCCCTACAAGCCCACCAACATTCCCTGATCCGGAAACAGGACCCGTGGCTTCGCTAAGACTCAGAATGGCATTAGAAGCAGCTGACCCCACCAAACCGCCAACATTGTCATTACCACTCACAGCTCCCCTAGATAGACTGGAGCTGATAGTAGATTCACTAACAATCCCAACTAATCCCCCAACTCTGTCTTTTCCGGATACCGACCCTGAAACGCTGCAAGAACTGATATTTGAACGTTCCGCTTGGCCCACCAAACCGCCAACACTAAATCCTCCCGTAATATTTACCCCTTCGAGAATAAGATTAGATATTGATGCCTCGTACACACTTCCAAATAAACCTACAAGATTAAGATCTCTAGAAATAAAGAGATTGAGGATCTTGTGGTCATTTCCTTTAAAAATCGCGGTAAAATCGGTTGCATTGTCGCCATCTATAGGTAACCAACCAAGACCTCCATTCCAAAATTTATCATTTTCGTCGATCACGCCATCGGCATTAGTATCAAAGTCAAGATCTGCTGCTAGCTCATAACCGACACACCCAGTGACAGAACATCCACTAGTCTTCCCAAATAAACTAGTTCCCGCGAGATCATTACGAATTTCATTGAGCTCATCCAAAGAAACGATTTCAATGAGTTTATCATTATCATCATCGATATCAGCATTATCTCCGATACCATCTTCATCAGCATCAGCATACTCATTCGGATCAGTTGGAAAAACATCTAAGTTATCTTCAAATCCATCGCCGTCATCATCAGTATCAGCATTATTTCCGATACCATCATTATCTGTATCACTGTATTCATCTGGATCGCTGGGAAAGGCATCATTAATGTCTAAAACGCCATCATTATCATCATCGATATCAGCACTGTCCACAATGCCATCGCCATCCGAATCAACCGTCTCAGCAGGGTCGTTTGATGAAACATTTGAACTTTGCTTAATGCCATCCGAATCTCGAGTATCAGATGTTTTTTTACACGAAGAGGCTAAATATAGCATTGCTATTAGAATAGTAAAGCTCCGGATAATCATGAAAACACCGCCTTTGAATAGACATAGGTTTACCATTTGAAATGGGATTGAGAATTGTTTGCTGCCCCCCAATAATCTATTAAATATAGGAAAGCCTGCAAAACGCTAGTTTTTGCTCAAAGTGGATCATGAAGAATGGAATATAAGAATTTGATCCCGTCTTGCACAATACCCCCCCCACCGGTTATGACAATTATTCGAATGAGTTACAGCAAATAGCACACCAAATCGTAAGCTACTAACTTTAAAGGATTATTCTGTTTGTTTCCTGTAAGCTAACTTGACATTCTGAATCACTGGCTATTCATTAGACATGAGAATCACTTTGTGTTGATAGCTCGTACTTCTAACTTTAGCTGCTTTTATCTGATATTCGGCAGTAATACCCTAAAATCTGTTCTAGCAATTCACGGACTTATTATCCAAATTAACCTTACCACTTTGCGTGTTGATCGTTTTACCAAATAAATTATTAAGATTTGATACTAAATAACAAAAAAAGTTATGAATCTCATAAGAAATCATCTCACTTTGGATGCAGGCCGCAATATTGGAAGAAGGTATAGCTAATGGGGACAAGGATCTAGCAAATTCTATTAGCTGGTTTTTTCGAACTTTTTTGGAATGACTTATCCATATAGATATCCGTAAAAACAGCGAAAAAATTCCCTGTTACAATTTCTTGTAAAGCCACTTCGAGCTCGGTAAAGGTGAGTACCTCAGAACCTTCAGGTAGATTTTTAAGTACATTGGCATCTAAGTTGAACCCATTTGAAAGAATCAAGCAGCATCAGAAATTAAAGATTGATCGTTGCCGCTAGCTTAAAAGTTTTGCGAAGATTTACACTAAGAAAGCGGCTATTACAGCCGCTAGTTTTCTAAATGACAAGGTACTCCCCAATTATGATCGGTATGACCTTTCCCATAAAGGGGCCTACCAGATCGCTGAAAGGGGTGTTTTGGGTCATTACAAGTTCCAATCAATTCTCCTGTTTTGCTATCAAGGCGCATTTCTATAGATCCGCCTCTAGTTGCCGAAGTAACCCGAGCTTCAAATGAATCGGCATTAGATCGGAATTCAACATCTTTAACTTTTCATAGTTACTGCTATTGATGTAGCCAGCATTGATGGCGAGAAAAAAAGAAATCACACAATCTAAATCTTGATTAAACGCGGACTAAGCCAGATGGTTCAGGTTCGACCCATCTGCGTCGTTAAGATCATAGTTGCATCAGAACGATTCTTAAACTCAAAAAGGTACTGCGAGAGAAAGAGAGAGGAAGCTACCAGATTGTAGCTGCTTTTTGATTTCTCCACGATATAGTTCTCGTCCGTCGAAGGCATAGCCAGCGGTTATTTTTAATAACGCTAAATCCAATGTTAAAAAAACAGAACGATAGTGAACTTCAAGAGTTTCGTCTCCATTCCCAGAGGCTATGGTGAATTCCCCAATCCCATCATTCTTAACACCGACGATGAAGCTGGCGAAATCACGTCCAGAATTTGTTCCCCAAAAGGGAAAATAAGTCAAGCCAAGTTCGTAGATCAGATCCCTTTCATCTCTTAATTGATCCATTCTAAGATCGGCGAACAATCGAATTCGATTTTTTGGCTGTAGTATAAAGCTTATATTTGGTGATGTAAGAAATTCAAACTTTGACTCTATGAAGTTTGATTCTTGCTTGATGCGCACCAATGGTAATGGAATCACCGGCCATGGTTTTCCGTTGCTTTGGTCGATACCGAAATCACCGACGGCTAATCCACCACCTAATACCACCGACCATCTAGGATCACTTGCCATTTCAATTCCCATCGCAAAGGCAGACTCGTATGTATGCAGCCCGCCAGCAACAGGCTCGTTAGATTCACTTCTGAATATCCCTAAGTATTGGTAGTGACCTTCCTTGGTATCAAGAAGTAGATCGATGGACTTATAATGATCTGGATAGTCGAACAAGAGGTTTCTATCGAATTCATGTTCTGTATAAATACCAACAGCCATGGTATCGGAACTTTGATGGACGAAGCCAACACTAGATGATTTAATCTCTTGGCTCTTAACACTAAGCTTGTCATGTTGAAGCAACACCGCGGTTTGAGAATCATCTGTAGCATATGAGATGCTTGGGATTAAAAGTAAAAACTGCCAGAGTATGAGTCGTTTCATGAAGGCACCTTCTCAAGCTGTTTGGCAAAGAAATTCTCTCTTTCTTTGAGAATGATACATACAGCTAATACCGTGAGAATTCCGGTTTGAATGATCTTGCTATCTGGGTGTGTCGAGAATACTTCATTAAAGACATTTGCGGCCATATGCATGACCACCGTCACCAAGATATTGCGATTGGTCTTAAAATAAAGCCAATTCATTAGAATCACGAAGGGAAAGATGCTAAGCAAAAAGTTCAGGCTGTATTGAATACCTTCAACCACTAAATTGCTATGGTAGTAATCCTTTATAAGGGCGAGTGGTAAATGCCAAATTCCCCAGTAAAGCGCAAAAATCATAGATGTTACAAATAGTGAGTACCTTTGTCTCAGGCAGTCTGTACCGTAAGAATGCCAAGCAAGCTCTTCTAATATTGGTGCTAGTATGAGTAAGACCCAGACCGGAAAAACACCAGAGGTGAAAGTAGTCTGACCGGTTATAACAAATTGCTCAATGCCATGGCCGAACAGCAGCGATATCCCCATCGCCAGTAGTATACTTGCTGGCATTAGTATTGCCGATATGACAAAGTATCCCCAATTGGAACGGTTCATGTTGAATAAGCGACCGAATGTATCTTTGACAAGAATCTTGTCTTTTCTAATATAGTAAGTTGCTATTAGCATGGGAGCTCCTAAACCCAGCAGTCCCAAAATGCTGATGTAGGATTGATAGGTTTCAGCGGTTGAAAGGTTGCTAATATAGGCGGCGATTAGCCAAAGCGACCATGGAATGATGGTACTTAAGAAATAGAACATGAGTGGGTACTTGTATTTTTTGATCATTTGTCATCTCCTAAAAACTTTTAGTCGACTATAAGTATATGGAGCTAATCGGGATTTGTCAAAATTTCTTTAGACGACTATAATATTTTTTATTTGTCTTTTATTTATAAAGACTTAACTCCTATGGATTGGATTCAACTATGAGTTTTGGCAAACGCAGCCTGAATAAAGCTGAAACCAGGCTTAATATATTAAGAGCAGTTTATCGCCTGTCAGAGACCGAGAACTTTCGGGATCTCAAGGTTAAATTGATCGTTGAAGATGCAGGTATCACTGAGATGACATTTTTCAATTACTTCAAAAAAAAGGAAGACATTCTTCAATATATGATGGGCATCTGGGCCCTTGATATAACAGCACATCAAATTAGGAAGCCGCTGACAGGGAGCAAAGCCATCCGTCGGTTGTTTTCCCTTACAGCACAGTACGTAAAACAGCACCCAGGCCTGATGGTGAGTTTTATATCGTTTCTCGTCACAAACGAAATTGACCCCAATGCCAATGACATTGAGGCCGCAGACCGATCATTGCTCTACCCAGAAATACCCGAAATTTATGAAGCAAAAATACTTAGTGGTAACGAAATGCTCTTAAAACACCTACAGGAAACAAATATAACTAACGATCACACACAGACCCTGTTGCATTTGGCATCCTGCTTTTACGGCGATGTTATTGTAGCTCATACGGCTAAATTTGACCTTCAGCAATTGTATAGCAAGAGCCTTGACCTGATTTTAGGTGGTACGTGAAGTACACCCACCTAGCGGTGATTTAACCGCTTCAACCAGCGGCGATATTTCTATTATTTATTGCGGTATTGGTGTCCGCATTTGCCGAAAACCCGCAACTATATTCAAATCTTGCTTGGTCCTTACGTGAGGATTTTTCGACTTTACTGCAGTTTGAAACTCCCACTCCAGCATTTGCGAAAATATATATTTGGCTTCAAAAGAAAGATTCAAAGCTTAGAGGCAAAAAGATCCGTACTATAAGTCTTATTAAACGCATTACAAAAGCAAATCCCACACTATTTGCCTATTGGGGATTGATACCGATGTACTAACGGGAGCCGTATAAACTGAGAGGTTCACGTACGGATCTAGGAGCAGTTCGAGGGGAAGTTCCTCTTACTGACTCGACAAGAACAGGGCGAGAGGAGAGTCTCCTCCCACCGCAGCTATGATGACAGGAAAGATGCGCCAAGCATTCCTTGGCACCGGTGAAAACAGCTTTCTGATTATTTGTTGGCAACTTTAGCCTCACCAAGATCAACAGCGGGAAAGTCGATTTCGGTATTGGCAAGGTTGTTGGCGAAGTTGGTCAAGACGTTAAGGCTGACGTGGGCTACTGTTTCAAGAAGCACAGAGTCGCTATAGCCAGCAGCACGAACTTGGGCCAAGACTTTTTCATCTGCGCGACCTTTGCCTTCTAAAAGACTTTCTGCGAAGTTGATCAGCGCTTCAATCTTGGAGTCAGCAGAATGACCGTTGGCGGCGATGTCTTCGTTAGGAACCTTTTGTTGTTGGGCCAGAAAGCTGTGGGCTGCCGAGCAATATTCACAGCCATTAAAATGGGCAGTGACCAGCGCAATCCGCTCCTTATTTTGCGACTTTAGCTCACCCTTTTCTAGGGACCCGCTCAGGTTCAAGTAAGCGTCCAGTGCCACTTCAGAATTGGCTAAGGTGCTGATCAGATTAGGCACAAAACCAAGCTTCTTATGCACAGCTTCTAATTTAGTATTAACAGAGGCACTGGCGGTTTCTTTGTTTACAGGTTTGATACTCATGATAACTTCTCCAAAGTAATTATACAGACAGGTCTGTATATTTTTTAGTTAAAAATTTTTTTAGTGTTTTAGCAGAACTTTTGCTGCAGCTTTGGCATCTTTTGCAGCATCTAAGTCACCTAGAACCTGGCTCAGGACTATGGCTCCTTCAGTAAGCAGGCACAATTGCTTAGCAAGTTTCACGTCATTCTTATACCCTCCTTCCTTTAATAGTTTGGTAATCATTAAGGCCAAATCTCTTTTGTGTTGCTGGCACATGTCGATCAGAGAGCTCTGGGTTTTGCCCATTTCGGCCACGGTGTTGATAAAGTAACAGCCCCTATAGGTTTCGCCGTGGAACCAAATATCCAAGGCATCAAAGATAGCTAGCAGCTTATCTATTGGTTTGTCGTACATGGCTACTTGGGTGGCTACGATCCCATTAAAGTTCTGGTCCTGTAGCTCTAAGGTAGCTGCTATCAACTCATTCTTGCTTTTAAAGTGGTTGTAGAGAGTCATCTTCGCCACGCCAGACTCTTTAAGAACTTTGTCGATCCCAGTGGAATGAATCCCGTCCTTGTAGAAAAGTCTAAGGGCTGTTTTAATTAGGTGTTCTCTCTTTGCACTCACTAGGGCCTCCTATACAGACCAGTCTGTATATTTAACGGCTTCTTGTCAAGAAAAATTTAGCCGCCTTTATGAAAAACCTGAGCTGAGAAAAAAATCAACTATTATAGTTAGTTAATTTTTTTCTCAGCGCTTCCCTCCTTGTGTTGGAGTCTAGAACTCATCCTTGGTCCTCGGTATTGATTTAGATAATGGCCGAAAAGTCGCGATCTTAGTTTAACTAATAGTAATAATGTGACTTTCGTCGTTTGGATTTCAAAACTATCAATACTCACCCATGGCCAACTTTTCAACAGAACTCAAGGAAGGTAGAGGTAGCTAATCTACTGAAATCTAAAGATAATTTAATAAATGCGGTTTTATGGTAAAAAAAATCATGAAGTCCAATAGATTATCGTAATCAAGTAACGAATATAGAACCCCCCCCTCTCATGAACGGCATCAGCTACTACTTTCAATACATTGAATTAATATACTTTTTAGTAATGAGCTTAACTTTTTTAAAAACACTGACGAGTATGGAAACATAATTAATGTAGTTTCAACTTTGTAAAATTCGGAGTTCAGATATTATATGAGTTTTAGCCCTCCGGAATACTATATTGAGAAAAAAGTTCATCAAAATGATCGGTACACCGTCTATGAAGCGGTAAATATAAAGACACAGAAGAAATGCTTTTTAAAAACATTTACTGAAGAAGTTCCTAAAAAATCCGAAATTGAAAGATTAAGAGAAACTCATAGGATTATGTCTTGCTTCAAAGGTCCACAATTCATCTCTGTTGGATCAATTAATGAGTATGAGAATCGTATCTATTTTGAGATGAAATCTCCAGCAGCTACCCCTATCGTTCAAGAGTTTGAAAAACTCCAATTAGATCAGCGACTTCAAATGTTTATGAAACTAGCACCTAAAATCGTGAGGATTCTAGGGCAAGTCCACCAGAAAGTCTTCATTTTATTAAGTATCAATGCCAACCATTTTCATGTACTAGAAGACCTCTCCAATGTAATCATTTATAATTTTGACTCGGCAATTCCATTTGGAACAATCCCAATCAACGTTTGGCAAAATAACATTTCCTATCTTTCACCTGAACAGACAGGAAAAACAGCGCTAAGCATTGATTTCAGGAGCGACATATATTCATTGGGAATAGTTTTCTACGAACTACTAGCTGGTCATGTCCCTTTTGTATACGATGAGCCTCATCAAATCATCCAAGCTCATCTTAATGAAGTACCAACTAGTATATCTGAATATAATAGCTTGGTACCTCATCAACTAGTACAAATTATAAATCGAATGATGGAAAAAAATCCAAGTAATCGTTACCAGAGCTGCTACAGTCTTGCCGCAGATTTAAACACCTGCATTAGTCAACTCTCCAAAGATGAGAGAATTACCACATTTCAAATGGGAGTAAATGATCGATCTGCAGTATTCGACAAAACTTCACTAGAAGAAGTGTTTTCACCAAAACAAAAAGAAGTTCTTAACGATGAATATTGTAGTCTTTTAAAAAAAATCTTTCCTTTCTCTACAGAAGTTGAGAAAGTAGCATCTATATTAAAAGAAAAATGTGGCTCAAGCAGCAGGGACTGGAAAGAATTTTTATACAAAGCTTATCTTAAAAATTATGTATTCTTTAATAATGAGAGTGGAAACTGGGAGTTTGACTTAGAGGCAATTTCTGGTGAATTTGTATCTGATTCTATGGTTGATATTCTTTATAATAAAGCTTATCAATACAAAGATAATGTTTTGCTTCTTACAGCAGCCTTATTCGATATATTTTTTGAGCCCGAACAGGTACTTTCAGTACTCGAAAAGTACCAAGAGTCAGAAATTAGTAGTGAATCGTTCCATGATGCTATTAAAACTGGTCTTTTAATAAAGCCTTATAAAGCTAAAAAAAAACATTCTCATTTGTCATTTGCTCACGAAAAGATTCGCAAACTTGTAAATGGCTGGTTAAAACCGAACCAAGCCTCAGAATTAAACAGACTCATCGGGAAGTCCTATATTGATAGATACAATCAGTCAAAAGAAATCCATGACCTCATAACTGCAACAAAGCATTTCAATCAAGTAATCCCTGATGATTTATCGGAAAAGTGTTCCATTGATCTCATCGATAGTAACTTTCAAGTATCTCTTTACTTACAGGATATTTCACAATTTAAACAAGCTATTTCATTTGCCAAAAAAGCTAAATTATTAGCTGATAAGTGGTTATTGGAAGAAAACAAGGATAAGTGGTTTGATTTAAACTATAATTTTTTATCGATACAACTTGCATCGTCAATTGTCGATAATTTCAAAGCCCATTCAGAATACATTCTTTCAAAAGAACTTAGTTCATTTCAAAGACTCAAAATATTGCTCTCACGAGCAATGTTTTTTGCAAGCCAGGGGAACATCGCCTCGAGCAATCAAGAGTATCTTAAAGCCTTTCATCTCTTAGGTATAGAGACCCCTGATCAAATAGAAAGTGCCACAAAAGATGAAATATACTCTTCATTGATTTCATATCTAGATGGGGATTTCCCCAAAAATTACTCTGAAAATGAAGAATTTTTAGTAAGATCTCTTGTTTTTCCAAATGGCGCGATTTCCTATTGGATGCAAGGTAAACTAGAAGAAGGTCGAGCCTTAGCATATTTATCATTGATACTGCAGATGAAGCAGATTGAGATCTGCCCTGACTTTCTGCGTCACATAGCAACGGTATCAATGCACCACAGTCTATACAAAGGTGATGTCAGCTACTTTCTCAACCCAGGAAAGTTTATTTACTCATTTTTAGATGGTAGAACATTTGCAGGAATATATGAGCTTTGCTATGTAGTGACAACCATGATTGCCCCCTATTTTGCATCATGGGAAGAATTATCAAACAGAAACGAATTTTATTACAGAAAGGCCCTGTTAAATGGTGAAATTGGTGCCGCAGGAAATCTAGCTGCGGTTTCATGGATTTGGGACAAAGAGACAAATCTTGAACTATGTAACAAAAAATCGGAACGAAAAATAGAGCTAATACGTGAGTTGAAGCTAAAAGATGCCTATAATAGTAGCATCCGATACCATAACTTTCGTGAAGCCCTTATGGGTCGTACAAATTCGCCAACCAGCTTAACAAACCATCTTTTAGAGGAAGAATCACATTTTAATGACCTTGTAAAGAGAAATTCGCAATTAGCAATTGGCCAGTTTAAAATGCTAAAAGGCATATTATATTATTTTTTTGGTCAATATGAACTAGCATTTAAAACTCTTTCAGAGTGCATTAATAGCATCAGACACACGTCTCACTTCAATAATATTGAAGCATCTTTGTATTACTATCTATCAGCCTGCGAGTGTGGGATTAATGATGATTCTGTTGAAAGGTCCATTGCTTTTATAACAAACATCACTCAGGCTAATCCACAAAAATTCCAATTCCTTGAAAATATTTGCAAGAGCCAAATCTATGCTGATGGCGGAAGCTATAAAGAAGCGTTCAACCTACTAGATGAAGCTATTGATTTGTGCTTTGATTTAGGTTTACTAAGATATCAAGCTCTCATTGCAGAGCTTGGATGTAATCTTGCTATCAAGACAGGAATGAAACGTAGAGCTCAAAAATACGCCATTGAAGCTGTTCGCTTATATCAAGAATGGGGGGCGACAGCAAAAGCTTCCTATTGTTATGATAAATATTCTGATATTATGCCTCGTTTGGAGTTCGTCAAACTATATCAGAGTACAAATAGCATTAGCAATCTTGATATCAATGTCCTAAATCAGGCAGCCCAAAATATTTCAAAAGAAGTAAAAATCAATAAATTACTATGTGAGTTACTTAAAACAGTTCAAAATCTTTCAGGAGCAACCAAAGTTGTCTTTGTTAGATGGGATTATGATACTAACAAATATATAGCGCAGGGATATATCGAACTGGATGATGAAGTTAACATCTTAAATAAAGACGCTCTTTTGCTATTGCCAGCTTCTGTTATTAATAAGATTTCTGTTAGCAATCAAACATTGATAATCAATGAAGCCGAAAAAAACCCTTTGACCAAGTCAGATAGCTTAGTTCGAGAAAAAGGCATACACTCTATTTTGTTGACACCTATTGTCAGTCGAGGTCGAGAAAATGCTTTTTTATACCTGGAGCATAATAAAATCCCTTTTTTCTTCACAGACGAAAAAGTTAAATACATTGAAATCATACTGGGGCAAGCAGCGATTTCCTTGGAAAATGCTAAGGTATATCGTGAAATGAAGAATATCATTAAAGAGCGGACTCTAAGTTTGACAGAGAAAACTAATGATATTAAATCTATCCTGAAAAATATAAATCAAGGAATATTTATGATAGTAGCAGGGAACCTCATTCACCCTGAATACTCACATCAACTTGAATCGATACTCGAATCCAAGAACTTCGCCAATAAAAATGTTATTGACATATTATTTTCACAATCTAATTTAAACAGAGAAAACATTTATCAAATCCAAGAAGCATTGACGTTAGTTATAAACGAGTTATATTTAAACTTTGAGGCCAATAACCACATTTTACCATCAGAATTCATTTTTAAGTCAAAAAAAAATGGAAACAGAATCATTGAGATTAACTGGCAGGCAATTATTTCAGATGATTTAGTTGATAAAGTGCTTGTAATTTTAAGGGATGTAACTGAACTAAGAACTTTACAAGTGGAAACAGATGACCGAAGGAAAGAAATTGAAGCCTATGCGAACCTTATGAATCATGGTGCAAATAAAATTATAGATTTTCTTAATACAACTCTATCTCATCTAAATGAGAGCATGAGTAGGGTTTCAGTGCAATGTACAAATGAAGATATTTCCATAATTTTTAGGAATATTCATACCATAAAGGGTAATGCGAGAGTTTTTGGGTTTACCTATATTTCTATATTATGTCATAAACTAGAAGAGAAACTTTCTCTATGGCGTAAAAAATCGGTAGATGTTGATGATGAAACTATAATTGATGACATCATACAGATTACGAAAGACGTGCAATATTACGAAAAAATAGTACGTGAAAATGCCAGAAAACTGGATTCTAATAATAGTCAAAATTTTGGTAAAATAATTAAAATACAAAACTTAATAGAAGAAAGTACTGACTCTAAAGATACTTTACGTCATATACTTAACTTGTGCTCTGATATAACAAGTAATACGATGGAAAAAATTCTTGATGATGCTACTCACGATCTTTCTGAATTGGCAAATAAACTCCATAAAGCAGCTCCACAAGTTACCATTAATGATCCAAGTCAAGCTAGGTTTTCTTATAGGCAGAGCATTATAATCAAAGATATATTCGTGCATATATTTCGTAACTCCTTATATCATGGCATTGAAAAGCCAGAGATTCGATCTCATAAAAACAAACCTCCATACGGTAACATAGATATAGATATTCGTCCCCACTCAGAATATATAAGTATTGAAATTTCAGATGACGGTGTAGGCTTAAATCTTGTCGCCCTGAATAATAAACTAAATAAGAAATTCATTTCAGATGAAGACTTAGCAGAAAAAATATTTGAATCAGGAATTTCTACTACCAGCCATGTTTCCGAAATCTCTGGTCGAGGAGTTGGAATGTATGCTATAAGATCGTTTCTCATAAATATAGGTGGAAATGCCAAAATTATATTTAAAGGTCCTAGAGACTCTAAGGGATTCAGAAAGTTTTCACTTAAAATAACTCTTCCTATCAACAATACAAAAAACCAAATAGGTTTAGTTGTATGAATAAAAAGTTTCAATATTATTTCGCATTTGGAGCTAATATGGATGTGGAATTCCTAACGGAAGTACGTAAAATAAATGTACTTTCTCATACTCCTGGAATCCTTGAAGGAGCTAAAATCGTATTCGAAGCTCCCGGTATACCCTTTCTTGAGCCTGTATTTGCTTCAGTAAAACCAGTTCATGGGTCAGAAGTGCATGGTGTGATTTATAAAATATTTTCAAAGGATTTACCTATGTTAAATTTGCATGAAGGAGGTAATGCCTATGAAATGATGACTACTGATCTTGTATCGTATAGTGGGAAAGTTTATACTTGCTTCTTCTTCGTTTCAAAGAAACATGTTTTGGGTGAGTTGCCAAGCAAGAGATATGTAAATAAGATAATTAAAGCCGCAAAAAAATCTCAGTTATCAAGTTCATACATCAATCAATTAGAGTCTTCATGTGTATTGCACTCCAAACTCTCAGAGATCTTGGGAGCAAAAGCGATGAAATTCATGGGACTATTATTTAAGAAAAAAATAATGAATTCAAAGCGAATTTTTTGGATTTGGACACATTGCATGAGAAAAAATCTATACTCACTTGATTGGAATTTCGATGAGAACGCTCATGAACTTAAGTGTATTAAATAATTTTTC
>JBNKNM010000146.1:0-14073 GCA_050293845.1 Pseudobacteriovorax sp.
GTTGAGATATACATCGAATGTTGATTTATAGCTTCGATTCGGTTTAGTTGAAGTTTTCTCCTATAGAATTCTAGACAAGTCAAAATACTCACGCATTCCTTAAGCATTAGCTTATGGCATCCACTAAACGCTAAATAAAATTTTTTTTTGCACTATTTTTAGGAAAAATTGGATTTTTAATTTGACTAATGGTTGTTATATAGCTGTCTGCGGGAGAATAGTCAGAAATGAGTTATGTCTTGTGGAAGCCGAGGTCAATATTTAACCGAGTGGTTTTTTGTAGAAAATCATGGAAAAATTCTCTCACTTATTAAAACAATGACTAAAAGAGAACTCCACCATGGCTGCCTTCAGTTTTGAACGAAAGCTGCGTCTAGTCAACTTAAAATACGAAGAAACCCTTTCTTTTCAAGAGACTCCTGCTCGTACAGGAATTCCCAAATCAACCATCTACGACAGTATTTCCTGCTATAGAGAGCAAGTCGCATCATGTCGTGGAGCTACTAATACACGCCCTTTTGAGAGGCTGGTCAGAACAAGTTTGTCTTTGGCTATGAACGGCAAATGCTCATCCAGAGATTATCAGTTGTTGGCCAAAGTCTATTTGTTTTGGGGTTCGTTGATGGTTTGACCTTTTTTCAAAAAATCGGCCAATTCACCAGCACACTCGGGAGAGGAAATAACATGTATGATGTCTCCAGCTAAAAGAGTGAAATCACGGCCAGGGATTTTGGTTCCCATTCCTTTGCGAAAAACCGAAACAACTAAACCCCCTGTTCGTTCCAATAATGCCAGTTCCGCCAATGTCTTACCAGCAGCAAAATACTCTTTTTCAATTTGAAGAGGACGGATGGAAGTTAGTGTATCCCATGAAGGAAGGGACAGTATGTTGTAGCGATGACCAGTACCGATGACACCGTGGGCTATGAGCTGTTGTTTTGCCTGGAGTGCGTAATCAAATATAAGCTGCGAAGGCAGTCCGTACCCCTTAAGAACATTAGCTACCAATTCGGTAGCAGTTTCAATCTCGGCAATGACAACTGTAATCCGGGGGTCGAGCTTTAAGTTGGCCATGTTACGGGTGTATTGAATGCGGACTATAATAGGAACATCGGGACGTACCTTGCGAATCTCTCCGATGATCCCTGGAATGGAATGCGTATCTGAAATAGCAATTACCACTATTTTAGCGTGTTCAATACCAGCCTGATTTAGTATGTCGTGGCTTTTGGCGTTACCAAAGCAAATGGTAATTCCTGCTAGCTTTGCCTTTTTGACAAGCTCATAGTTTGACTCGATTACATGATAGGGGATGAGTAGATCCTGTAGAGCGCTCACAACATTGTGTCCGGCTATTCCATAGCCGATCACGATGGTTTCCGGAATGTGTGTGGTATTATGTCCGGTAGAAGCGATGGTTTTGCTACTTTGCTTTCTTAACCGCCTTTTGATAGATATTGACTCTGGGAGGAAGTTAAGTGATTTCCAATTAACGAAGGGACGTGATTGCACAATTTTAGGACCCATAAGATACATTAAAGGTGTAAACATCATGGAAAGAACCGAAATAGCCATAAAATACTGGCTATCTAGAGTATCTAGTAGATTCAAGTCAGCTGCTTGCGAAGCAATCAAAAATGAAAACTCACCCACCTGACTGATGCTGAGTGCTGTAAGAAGGGCAACACTTACAGACGTACGGTTGACCAAACACACCAGAAATACAATTCCGGATTTAAGGAAGAAAAATCCAAGTCCTAGCATCATTATTAACGAAAAATTGATAACCATGAACTTGACATCTAAAAGCATACCAATAGTTACAAAAAATAGACCAAGAAAGGTGTCTCTCAGGGTTGTGAATATGGAGGTGGCTTGATGACCAAAGGCACTTTCAGACACTATGGCACCAGCTATGAAGGCGCCAATGGATAACGATAATCCTACAAGGTGAAACAAGTAGCCCGTACCCAAGCAAATAAAAATAATGCTAATCAGAAAAAGCTCGTGACTACGTGTGGCTACGACACGTTCGAGAATGAATGATAAAAGAAACTGCTTCGTTATATAAAGGACAACAGCAATAGCAGCTACCTTACCTAGCCATAAAAATACTGCAAACCCAGTGACCCCTAGGGTATCGTTTGATCCAGGACTCAGAAGAGGAATAATTAGTATCATAGGGATGACAATTAGATCCTGGAAAAGGAGAATACCAATGCTATTTTTTCCATGGGGGGCGTCTATATCGCGGTAATCGTGTAATAGCTTGAGCACGAGTGCCGTCGAACTGAGAGAAATCATGAAACCCCAAAGTAAAGCCTTATTAAGGGGATAGGAAAGGGAGTAACCAATAGAAAAAACAGCAGCAATAGTAATAAGAACTTGAGCCGTACCAAGTTTGAGGAGTTGATGGTGTAGCTCTTTTAGTTTTAAAAAAGAAAACTCAAGACCTATGGTAAACATGAGAATGACACTGGCCAACTCTGTTAAACTATAAGCATCAGGAAGGCTAGAAACTAGTTTGAAGCTATGGGGACCTATCAAGACACCGGTAATGACAAAGCCTATCATAATAGGGAGACGAAGAAAATGACTGAAGACTGCCGTTACAGTAGCCACACCAGAGAGAATAAGTATGTCAAGAAAGAGAATTGGCACAATCTAATTTTTCCCAAAATTTAAGGACTAATTGTATCATAATACAAGAAAGTTCAATAGGGAATTCAAGTACAATCTTGTGGCAATAAATCTGTGTAACTACCTACGACCTTGCTAATGGGGTAAAGCGGTTCGAAGCAGAATAAAAATCGGATTTGGAATTAGAATCTTGCCTTGAAACCGGTAAAAAGGGCAGTGATTATAGTGTCGGCGTCCATCAGTGGTTTTTCCACAAAATGATCTATCGCTTTAGTTCTCGTGACTGATCCGTCGGTTGACATGGCAACAGCCGTAATACTGGGGTATGCCTCCTTTGCTTGGGCAATGAGCTTTAAACCTTCAGCCTGGTCCAGGGAAGACCAGTTTAGATGAATATCAGCAAGTAAAAAATCAAAGGATGTGGCTTCGAGTTTTTGAATACCTTCCTCATAGCTTGAAGCTTCCTCGCAATTGATATATGAGGAAAGCTCTTCAAACATATATTGTCTTTGCAGGGTTTCGTCTTCAACAAGAAGCAATTTTTTGTCTTTAAGGGAATTTTTAAAATCCATAAAATTAATATGTTCTGGTTCTGAATTCAGATTACTAAAATTAAAACTGCTTTGCAAAACATTAATAGCATCCATGGGGAGTTTGGGTAATAACCCTTGAACATGTTTTGGCGCTGGAATATCACTGCTCGTACAAAGATAAATGGGAAGTTGAGAATCAATTTCGATAATATGATCGATAACATCTAGGCACGTCTTGCCATCGTCAAGATAATAATCAGCGATAACAGCAGCTACATCGTGGAAATAACCAGGAGTTTGAGATGTCTTTAAAAAGTCAGCAAATGTTGTAAAAACTTCACAATCGCCGTTATCTTCAAATAGTTCTTCCCAGGCTGCAGCGAGAACGGGACTATCTTCTATGATTATGATTTTCCCAGGAAATGATGGATGTGCACTGATGCTCCCGAGTATTTGCTCATCTGTCAGCTTCATTGCTGAGGCGAGTATTTTTAATAAGTGAATTCTGGTCATAGGTTTAGGAAGAAAAATGTCTGCGCCGGCCGAAAGAGCTTGGGATTGATATTCTAGTGCTCCTCGGTTGGAGTGAATGCAAATTTTACAATTCGGCATATACTTTCTTATGGTTGCTACTACATCAAAACCGCTCAAACGCCCGCGACCTAGGTCAACATCTAAGATAATCACATCGAATGAACTTTCGGGTATTTCCGCAAGCAATGCTTCGCCTGTGTCAAAATCTTTCACGAAAAGTTTATGATAAAGTATCTCGCTAAACTCAAGATGGCTTCGCAGGTGATGACGATAAATGGCTTCATCGTCAATCAATGCAACTTGAATAATATGGTCAATACTAGCAATGATGTGCTGCTCGAGGGCTTGCTCTTGGGCGGATGGTTCAACTTTTAATGGGGAATGAGAGGCTCCCTCTTCAAAAGCAATATGAAAGGATTCAGCTTCATATATTTCTTGACTGGAATAGAGGAGCGGGATGTTATTGTCGTCTCGCTCGACAGCTAAAGGAAGTGTTAAGAAAAATTCTGTACCATTTTCCCGTGAGGATTGGCATCTTATTTTGCCTCCGTGGGACTCGACTACCTTTTTCGCAATAGCTAGTCCCAATCCAGTGCCTCCTTTTTTTCCTTTTGTAAAGAAAGCTTCAAATAACTGAGCTCTATCACTAGAAGATATGTAGGTTTTTGAATTACCAATACAAATTTCAATATTACCTTGGATTTCATGACTGTAAAACCAAAGTTCTCCAGAATTCTTCATATGTTCGATAGCATTGGCAATAATATTACTAAAAACGCGACTTATTTTAAGGCGGTTTACCATAAATTTATGTTGGTGTTGCAATCTGTATGTAATGGTAATATTAGCATCACGATTGAAACGAAATAGACTGTTAAGGACATCTTTGATAATCTGTGATACTGATTCAGCCTCGGTTAATAGCTCGCAATCAGTTTTTCCAACCTCCATAACATCCTGAATCATGCCGTTCACACTCTCCAGAGAAGAGGAAATCTCCGGGATACTGTCCTTTAACAGTTTCGTGATCTGCTCACTGTTCTTAGCTGTAGAAACCATCTGAACTAAAGCTGAGATCAATGTGAATGGTTTTCTTACATCGTGGGCAAGCATTTGGGTCGTTTGGGCTATGGATTGATTTACTATATTTTCTCGTCTTGCAATCTCCAATTGCTTTATTTTTTGTTTATTAGCGAAAAATTTCCAAGAATATAGCAATAGTGCTACAAAAATCAGCACGAAAATCCTTGAAATATTTAACAGTGTAATAAATGAAGAAGAGCTTCTGGAAAAAAAAGATATGGACCAAGTGCCATTCGGAGAGTTGAGATTAACTTTTGCAGATCCAATGTCCATCCATATCATCGAAGGGGACAAGTTTTTACACTGTGAACTGACACTGGTGACAACTTTAATGGGTTCTGTTTTATGGATGAAGAATTCAGGACAAAGTATATATCCAATCTTTTCGGCACTTTCTAGTGTGAAAATAGCACCGGTGATGTCTCCTGTGAAGGCGTTTCTACCAATAAGGGATTCAATGCCTTTTCTTTTCTCATCAATAGAAAGCAATTGCATTCTATAAAAAAGAAATTGTACTAATGCTAATAAAAAAAAGGAAAATACAGAAAATTTAGCTATATTATAAATCGTCCTTCCCCTCCCTTTTCCCAGCCTATAAAATCTTCGAATAAGCAACGGTAAAGGTAAAAACCATCATCTATAACTATATTGTCTAACAATCTTATTTTTGGTTTTGTCCACGTTTGATCACGCTTTTTATTGAAAACTATATTATGGGCATGCTTTTTCTGAGTTGCAAAATAATTGATTCTTTCTAAAATTGAATGACTTTCAAACATTTCGCTCTCTTGATAAATTCTTAGGTTTCTAAAGCATTCAAGTACGGAATGGTTTAATAAATCAGGAAGTGTTTGGCCGACTTTAGAGCCTACAAAAACTCCATCATCTAAATCGCATAAGGTTACCATGAAATAAAAACAACCTTCCTCCTCCAATTCAAATTTCTTAAAAAAATGGTATGATTTATCAAAGTATAGTAGCACTTCTTTGGTTATGTCCGAGTATAGTGTTGTCGGGAACTCAATCATAGAAAGATCGCAACTATGGTCGATCCATTGTTCCCAAGCCCATCTTTCTAACCCTTCTGCTATGGCTCTTGTTCTGGTTCTTTTCTTGTGAAATCCCCCGGCAAATCCATCAGTAGAAGGATACTGGGATAAGTTAAATTTATTCTGGTAATTTTTCTTACAAAGATCATTAAAAGCAATTCGCTCTAAAAGCTCTGAAAATGCAATCTGTCGTGAGATCTTTTTTACAGGATGAAATCCCGATGAAATACAGTTTTGGTACTTAAGAGTACAGTGCCAAGCAAGTATGCCTCCTTGCTGATTCAATAGCCTCGCTTCTTGAATGTATTCGATTTGATTGATTAAATCTTGTAGAGTAATATCTAGCATTTATGTCTCAATAAATTTCTAACTGATCAAAGTAATTGAATTCGAATGTCATGGACTTACTTTTTAGCTTTACCTGATCACCGAGAATAATATTGTCTCTTCTCACATATAGAGGGA
The DNA here is from genome assembly GCA_050293845.1 of Pseudobacteriovorax sp. Taxonomy (GTDB): domain Bacteria; phylum Bdellovibrionota_B; class Oligoflexia; order Oligoflexales; family Oligoflexaceae; genus DT-89. Next base: position 6,305 of record JBNKNM010000146.1, read on the forward strand.
GAACTGATTTTTGCTCGTATACTATTTGATTGAAAGTTTCTATATACGCTTTATTCATTTTAGATCCTTGCTGGCGAAAAGTCTTAGTCATGTTGCATATTCTTCCATCAGTATCTATGAAACCGGCTCCCATATTAGTGCACCACATCATATCGATAACCCAGTTTGTAATCGAAGCACCTGTGGCAACAGAGACATATCTAATATCAAACATGTGTGCATGATTAGCGACAGAAACCGAAATTAGACTCTTGTTTTTCCAATCAGTATACTCAATTTCAAAGCCCATTTTCTGAGCAGCATAGTTCACTGCATTATTTATAGGTTGAAATTTTCCGGGTTTTGGAAGTGAGCTGAGAAACTTAACTTTTTTTCGCAGATTCTTGTTGGGAAGAAACTTTTTTGTAACTGGAGGATCAACTTTGATTTTAGAGTTATTAAAGAGAAAGATTGAGTCCGTAAGAAAGTATCCCGGCTTTTCTGCAAGGTTTTTTTGGAATTGTTCGTAAAAATATTTAGAAAAATGACGCCGTGTTGCAATATCTTGAAATGGCGAGTTTGCTGTTCTATTGCTCAGGTTCAAAACAGCAAGTAAATTAGGTGGTCCGGAATGTATTTTATATACAGAAGGTATAGAGAGTCTGTTTTTGTTTTTAACAATGGCAAAAATATTTCCTTTGTTAGCCTTTAGAATATTTTGGATATACTTATAATTAGGGTAAGACATCTTAATCTTTTGTGGCGAATGATGACTATCGGAAAGTAGCCAGTCACTCCTTTTTGCCAGTATTATGTGATCTTGCGTTCTTTCTATTAATTTATAGAGATTGGAGGAAATAATTGTTTTTGGATTTATGAAACGGCCCTTTGCGTCAAAGTTTTTTTTACAAAAGTAGCCGAATACAGGCATATTGAGATATGTTAAAATATCAGGATCTCGATGAGATAATTTAAAAGAAAGAGTATTTTTCGAAAATGAGATTCCTGTAATTTTAGAATTTTCGCCTTTTTGAAAAGCACTCCACCCTTCTAAATTCGAGAAAAAAAGTGGTTTGTTTTTTTTCTTGAAAAAAGTGGCAACTATATGGAGAACATCATAGTAATTTTCAGCAGTGATCGGCTCACCGTCCTCGCATTTGACGCCTTCCCTTAATTTAAAATTGTATCGCAAGCTATCAACGGAGATAGCAAAACTTTCAGCGAGATAGGGTTCATCCATCGTTTGTCTGACGGGTCTAACCAACGTTGCAACCAGTTGGCGCAAAGGTAAGTCATTATGTAAGTACTCGGCACCGAGAGGAGAAAATTCTACAGTTTCAATTTCTCCATCAAAGAGTTGGGCTAATACTAGTAAGGTATTATTATCAGCTTTTAGGGAGGGGAAGAATATGAAAAAAAGAATGTTTACGAATATAATTCTCTGGCCAAAACTATTACTCATGATCGACACTTCCCCCGACGCCATTAGATGCAGCAATAATAGTTGAAAAACTTGTTTCTTGGCTTATCATGTCAAACCGAGAAAAATCTAAATATGACTCCTCATATGGGTGCTTAGCGCCAGATTTACCCGGTTGTCGCTGGATTACTAATTCTTTTAAGTCTTTATTGTTTTCAAATTTTTGAACTTTCACATAAGAACTCTATGTACTTGAATTTTACTTTTTAAAGGTTAATAAGTGCAAAGATTTACCGACAACCATATTTCTTGCTTCAAAAAACTAGCTATGTTAGCCTTTTACCTTAACAGCTATTTCTTAATTATTCTGGATTGGTTTGCAGCCAAAGTAATAGAACGCCTTCCTATCTACAGCTTTCAGACCTTCCATTCAAGTAAAAGATAATGTTTTTGTTCTATTATGAGTCATCAAGAAAAGCAATATGGCATAGTAAATAGCCTGGTTAAATATACTTATTTGCTATAGTGTTGCGTTACAAGGGTAGATTACACAGCTATAATTATCATGACATGGGTTTAGAGGAAGGGTTCATCAAAGGATGGTTGATAGCTGGTATGATTAAGCAATATGCTTAGCTTCTGGAACAAGAAGTTCTATGAGTCTTAACAGATCCGAATCACTAAATGGCTTTGAAATTAAAATTTGAAGGGGTTCTCTGTGTTTACCATCACTCTGCTTTAAATAAAAATCACCCATATCATTCAGACCTGTCATTCCTAATACTGGTGTATCAGCGTTTTTCTCCCTTAGTTTATAAGCTAGTTCAAATCCATCCATAGTTGGTAGGGATATATCTAAGATCAGTAATTTGTATTTGTTGCTTTCGAAGAGTTGAACTGCCTTGTCCGGAACTGATGTTGAGTGAACTTCAAATCCGAGATCTTGCAGTATCATAGTTAGAGATTCAAGTAGCTCAACATCATCATCAACTAGCAAAATTTTCATTTTATTCCTGCTATAATACATTATGAATATAGAAACATAGTACTGTAAAAATCGTTTTAAACGTTGGGAAAATATTGCGTAAATTGTTTTACCAGTGAATCCATAGGATTTCTGAATGATAACACTTTGCTGGACATAGTATATATCTTACATTTAAAGCGCTACTACATATATTTTCAGAAATTTTTAGCAGTGACATAGCGGCAAATGAAACCTTGGATTTTTTCACCATCTGAGGCAAAAGTTACCGGCGTTCAAATGAGTTCCATATTTTTCCTGCCTTGACAGTGTTAGCGATGCAAACATCAAAAGCATCAGAAGCGCTACCGCTTAAACTCATATTAGCTACAGCAGGGATTGTGCATGGCCTGACTCCCCATCAACTCCTGCTCAACACTGCTTGGGTTGAGGGCCATGCTATCATTTAAAGCTAAACGGATTATGACATAATTGGCAAGTTTCATAGCGCGGACCAGCGTGGGGAGGGCTGACAACACTTTGGGCATCTAAGAAGTGACAGCCAATGCAGTCCGTAGGTAGAGCCTGATAGTTTCCTTGGTTGTGACAGCTACTACAATCCGTCAAACGGTGGGCTCCCAAAAGTGGAAACTGGGTTAGATCATGGCTGAAAGTGGTTGAATGCCAAAAATTCTGGGTATGACAATCCTGACAAGGAGTGAGAAAACCATTATGGGGATCGTCCTTAGCATGGCAAACCATGCAATCTTCACTGGCTCCCCGGAGCACTCTATCATCAATATGACATTGATCACAACCTAACAGCAAGTGAACACCCACTAAAGTGAAGTCACGATGGAAATTATCAGCTTTTTCCCATCCAGCTTCCGTATGGCACTTGGTACAGCGCTGGCCGTTTGATCCTTTATGGGGATCCTGATGACAAGTTTGGCAATTCTTCTTTTCCAGTTCTGGGAAACTGTAGAGTCCTTTTCTATTACGAGGACCTTGCCTAAATCGCTTGCGGGTTGGCTCATGACATTCGCGGCAAGCAACATCCCTATGCTTATAGCGCAATCTAAAGGAAGTTTGATTGTGATTAAAATCCTTACGTTTGGTCCAACGTGTGGTTAAATGACATTCACCGCAGGGTTTAGAATAAAATTTCCGGCTAAACTGATTACGGTGCTCGTTGTCGTGACAATTAGTACAGTAACCATTGCTTTCACCAGGGAAATTAAACTTATGAGCTACTTTCGGTGGATTAGTATCGAGCTTTCTATTAGTTTTAACATGGCATTTGAAGCAATCCTTCTTAATAGATGCATGTCGTCCGGTAAGTTTAAACTTAGTCAGATTGTGATCGAAAGGCTTACGAGTTACAAAATTCACCGTACTGTGACACTCGCGGCATGAAGTCATTCTAATGAATTCAGAAGAGAATTGCCCCCGATGTACATTCTTGTGGCAATTTTCACAATAGCCGGCATCAGCGAACTTAAATTTAAACTTGTGGGCCACCTTAGGCGGTTTGGTGGGTAGCTTCCTACTAGTTGGTACATGGCATTTGACACAGTTGCTGGCGAACTTTAAATGGGCCCCAGTAATTCTATAGTCCGTTGTATTGTGGTCAAAGGGCTTTCGGTTAAAAAAGTTAGTGGTCGTGTGACACTCGCCACAAGACTTTAGATTAAATTTGCGCGAAAACTGCTTTTTGTGAACACTTGTATGACAATTAACACAGAAACCCTTATCAGCTTTGGGAAATTTATATTTCCTTTTACCATCAACCAGATGACAAGTCTGACAAGATTGATTCTTATGCTTTCCGGTTAAGGGGAAACGGGTATTGTCATGAAACTTGCGATCTCCCTCCAAAAATCCCCCAGTAGCCATTTTTTGCCAGCCGAGAGGTGTGTGACAGTTGGCACATTTTACCCCTTTAAACCTTCTATGGAAGGCTTTTGAATGGGGGCTTTTGTGACAAGTTTCACAAGTTTTTGACGTTAATTCTTTAAAGAAATAGCGTCTTGGCTCGTTTCTTTGACCACGAGCCTCATCATTTCTAATGGTGGTATGGCAGTCAAAGCAATCATTCTTTTTATGCTTACCGATAATAGGAAAGCGCGTCTGGGTATCATGATTAAATCTGATGCGACTCTTCCAACCCAATTCATTATGGCATGAAGCACAATTCGCAAGTATGCCTACCTTTGCTGCCCGATGATTTCGGTAGCCATGGTGATCAGCATGGCAAGAACCACAGGTTTGATTCAACCCTGCCCACTGATAATAGGCAACACCGCGCCTGGCATTGCTGCCATTTTGTTTATGGCAGTCGATACATTTATTACGAGCATGCTGTCCACGTAGTGGAAATGTGGTGACTTGGTGTTTAAATTGGGCAATCCGCCATTGCTCCTGCCCATGACAGCTATCACAATTGCCAACCCTAAATTTAGGTGAAAGTTTACTACCATGATGATCTGTATGACAAGTCAGGCACTTTCTGGTTTTTAATTCAGGGAATTGATATTTTTCCGATCCACGCCCGCGAGGTGCATGACATTTATTACAGCTTTGCCTAGCGTGCTTTCCTATCAAGGCATAACCGGTTTCCTTAAAGTGATCAAATTTTTTAGTGTTTTTCCATTCCGTGGTAGTGTGACACCGACTGCATTCAACCTTTGCATACTCACCAGTAAAAAAATGTATATCGTCGTCCTCATGACAGCCTCGACATGAAGGAGAAGTTCCAAAAAAGCGAATGCCTTCTTTACGAACAAGCTTAGAGCTCCTTGTTTCCTTATGACATTTCTCACACTTTAATCCATCATGAGCCCCATCCAACGGAAAGCCAGTCCGTCTATGATCAAAGGATCTTTCATCAAAGCGTGTGGAATCGAAATCGCGTCCTCGATGGTCGCGATGGCATGTAATACAGGTTTTACCACCCATTCTTCCGTGGAAAGATATTCTATTTTTAATCTGAACGCCAATTCCCTTGTGACATTTTATACAGCCGGTGATGGGAATTCCTCCACCAGGATCATGGCAGGTTAGGCAGTCTAAATGTTCTAAGCTTTCATGACCTGACATTAAAGGGCCAGGTGCTAAAAGCTTATTCATTAAACCTTCGAATTTTTTTGCATTCCCTCCTTGAGCCCATAGGACATTACTAGGATCACTCAGAAGAAGGATAAATATGATGCTAAATATCTTCAAAATCAGGCACCCTCCTACGGGTTGGAGAGGCTGATTCAGAGCCTATTTGATAGCCTATCATTAACATAAACGATGTCAACGATCTGTCCTGTGCATCGGATTTGGTGAAAGATGCAGCCCCTCTAAAATCATCCGAAAGGAAAAACGCAAACTCTACATTCAAAGTATTGGGATTTAATTCGTTGCCTGTCGCATATTTTTCTGTTTGTATTATATAACTACTAAATAGATTCCAATTCCTTTGAAAATAAGATGCTTGTAACACAATAAAGGTGTCGTCACTTAAAAATGCTTTGCGGATTCCATATTTAAACCCTAGAGAAAGCCTTTTTCTTAAGTATCCGGTATACAACAGCCCTGCACTCACTTCATTGGAACGTAATCCATCGGCACTTCGGGTCGCACTTGATAGATCACCATTTAATTGTAAATTTCTAGTATATCGGTAACGACCGTTTAACTTTACCGTCGTTAAGGTTGAAGGGTCAAGATCATCTCTAATATCTTTTTTTGTCCTATAGTCTTCCGCGGTAATTCTACTCAAAGAAGTCCGTATCCTGTATCGGCTTCGATAATAAGCATAAGAAAAATAACCACGACGTAGGCTTATATTCGGAGCAAGATCAAGATTTGCGAAAGAACTTATGCGCTGAGTAAAACCCAAATTATATGTACCATAGTGGTAAAAATAAAATTTGTTAATAAATTCATTTAACTCGAAACTAGGGGCTTGAGCAATAGTATTTGTCAGATAGATACTCCGCATACGTTCGGAGTTCTTCGTTTCGTAAACAGTGTAGATACCACCCTGATTCCCATCGAACCCCCTGACCTCAGGCTGAATACTAGCTGGAGTGACAATGTCTTGGGGGGCAATACCAACAAAGCCGGCGATTCTTAAGTTGCGACTATAACGATACCCGTATTCACCACCATCGTTGGCTAGAATCCCAGCCTCAGGAATAGACGACCTTCCAAAACTATAGAAAGTTCGATTGCTCTCCCATGGCCTTTCATAGGTTAACTCTCGCAACTGAAGAGTATTCTGGGCATCTAGTTGCAGAATTTCATAATCAACCTTGCCAAAGAAATCATATTTATCTCTAATATCTAACCGAATAAAATCCTCTCTACGATTAATTCTTTCATAATCCAAGTTTAATCGAGTAGAAACGATCTGCACATCATTGACTTCGCTTTGTTGATTTCCTGGAAAATCAATTTGGCTATTGATATACCCAGTTCTCACACTACCATTATACTCTGCACCTTGTGCTGTAGCTACATGCACTAATAATAGGACAAATAAAACAATATGAATAGATTGGTACCTGGGGTAAATCATATAACCTGCAAAAAATGACATTACAAAATATTTTAGCAGTTTTGGGTCCCCATTAACAACTAGCTAATTCTGAGGTTTCCAATTACCATACTTGTGGCATCTAACACAATCGTCAGTTGTTTGAGGGTGAGCTGTAGGTTTATCTAAGGAGTGACATGCTGTGCAAGAATTAAATGTGGAATGGCTTGCCCTAATTTGAGCCGCGCCAGCGCTGAGATCATCTGAAGCCTTTGGGCTTCTTGCCCCACACCCCCATAAGATAGTGGCAAAAATCCATGTAAAAACTAATACTTTCATCTATTACCCCGTTTTTACGGCTTCGCCGTGTTTGGTGTCAATTACAATGCCAAGGCTTTCGAGGAACTTAAAAGGCAACTCCGCTCCAGCAAAAATAAACAAAAAATCATTTTGAAGTCTGAGCTTACGTCCTTCTTTTTCTACGATAATATATTCTTTTTGTACTTCTGTTACAGAAGTATTCCACGAAATAACAACTTGTTTTTTCTTTTCCATATCAAAAATTATATTTTGATTATCTTCATTACAACGATCTAGCTGTTCACCGCGAACGAGCAAAAAAACTTTATTGCGTCTGCTTGGTTTGGCAAGATACTGGGCAGCTTCTACACCAGCATTGCCGCCCCCTACAACAGCAATCCATTTTTGTTTGTATTGATCCGGATCCAATAAATTGTAAGTAACCTTAGTTGATTCTTCATTAGGCACTCCCAGCTTTCGAGGACTTCCTCGAGCACCTAAGCACATCATTACCTTTTTAGCTGTAATAACGCCGGTCGATGTTTCAACATGGAAAACGCCGCTTTTTTTCTTTAAAT
>JBNKNM010000147.1:0-14045 GCA_050293845.1 Pseudobacteriovorax sp.
GTTTGTGGGTTGATCCCCTTGCGAGCGGCACGCTGGGCGATTTTAAGCTTTCCAAACCCTGGAACCGGAAAATCAGCACTTAACTTTTCCTTTTTTAAATGTTGAAACCCGATTTCTTTATAAGCATCAAAAATTCTCTTAACATCCGCCTTAGTAAGCTCTGTACTCTCAGAGATAGCATCAATCAATTCTGCTTGATTCACAGAAAACCTCCACACCTAAAGTATCTTGTTGATATCGGACCAATGGTACCAGGTAAAGAATTATAAATGCAAGTAACAAAGTAGCATCTGCCTTATTCCATCAAGCTTTTGATCGCTGCTTCTCCCCTTCCTCTTTAAAGACCCATAAGAGATAAACGAGAGCCGGCAAAATAATAGCCCCACCCCCCACCAATGCTAAAACCAAAAAGAATTGCGTGCTGGAGGTGGCTTGGCTATCCAAAATACTGAGGACATCTCCGTCGTTATAACGTATAAAATCTGGAAAGCCTAAGCTCACCCAACCAAATACTATGGCGCACATCTGGGCTCCGAGGATGGCACGCATCAACCATTTTTTGGAGCTGCTAATACCTAGCCAAATGGGAAGCTCTAAAAGGGTTGCTAAAAACAGGCAAGACAATGAAGTAAGATTATTCAAGAACCTGGTTACCAAGGATACCCCACTAAAATGGGAAACGATAAACACCCCTAGACCCGTAATGATCGCTAGAGAGTTAAAACGTCGTGTCCAACGGATGAAATAAGCCTTCATCGTGGCATCGACGTCCTCACCAACAAAAAATGCGCTAGCCAGATATCCGAACAATACTATAAAGAACATCCCTACAGTTATGCAAAAAGGGTTAAGCCAGGGCTGCCAATAAATTTGCCAATAACTAGCTCCAGAGTCGGGTTTCATAAAACCTCCTCGGGCCAGAGCACCAATGATGATTCCTATAAAAAAAGTAGTGAGTAGTGACGAGTAGCGAAAAATGAAAGAGTAAAGCCTAGCGCTCTCGCCAAGCTTTGCATCGTAGTGACGGAACGTAAAAGCGCACCCTCTCAAGATCATACCTATAAGCATAAGTGTTAAAGGGATGTGTAGCAAAATCGAAAGTTCAGCATAAAAGGCGGGGAAGCCATTGAATAAAATGACAACGGCTAGCACAGCCCACATATGGTTCGCTTCCCAAACTGGCCCCATTGCCTTGTAGACCAGGTTTTCAATGTGTTCAGCTTTCTGCTTTGCCGAGAATATCTCGATAATTCCCGCTCCAAAATCAGCACCACCTAATATAGTATATAGAACTATAGACGCACCTAAAAAAACGAGTATGGTCTCAAGCATAGCTTTAATCCTAGGAATATTTGGGTATGGACTCTATTTGCCGTTTCATCAACCACACTAACACCAATGCAAGAATTACATATATGGTAAAAAATAAGGTAAAGGGAATCCACAAACCAGGCATCGGTGTTAAGGCATCCTCTGTTTTCATTATACCGTAGATAATCCAGGGTTGACGCCCTAACTCGGTTACAAACCAGCCAGCTTCGACGGCAATAAAGCCAAGCGGTGTCATCCATGAACATAGCTTCAAGAATTTACCCTGCAAGATCATATGAGGACGCCGCCACCACAAGAAAAAATACAAGCCACTGGTAAGCATTAGTAAGGTACCTATTCCTACCATAATCTGAAAGCTAAAATGCACTAGTTTAATATTGGGCCATAGCTCTTTGTTAAAATCCTTAAGCCCTTTAACAATTGCAGAAGGGTCCCCAAAAGCCAGAATGCTAAGTAAATATGGAACTTCTATAGCAAATTCCAAGGTTTCCTGGTCTTCATTAGGGATCCCACCTATGATAAGAGGAGCTCCTGCTTGGGTTTCAAAGTGTGCTTCCATCGCGGCAAGCTTTAACGGCTGGAGCTCAGCTGTTTCCTTGGCTAGTAAGTCACCGGAAATTGGTTGTATGAGGGATGCTACAGCACCAAAGGTTAAGGATATTTTTAGAGCATATTGATGGAACTTATTTTTGGGGTCCTTTAATAGCAGCCAAGCATGGAGGCCACCGACAGCAAACCCAGTTGCAGCAATGGATGCTATCAGCATGTGAACTCCCATATTGAGAGCGCGCTCGTTAAACATTGCCCGCATGGGATCAATATTCAAGGCCTGCCCATTAACCCAATCGAAGCCGGTAGGACTGTTCATCCAGGCATTTGCGGAAACAACAAATAAGCCGGAAAATAAACCTGAAATTCCGACTAGAACCCCTGCTCCCCAATGAATTTTTTCAGGGAGCCGCTCCCAGCCATACAGAAATAAGCCCAAAGCTATAGCTTCAATGAAAAAAGCTGTTCCTTCCAAAGAGAAAGGCATACCTATAATACCTCCAGCATGCTTCATAAACTCTGGCCATAGCAAGCCCAACTCAAAGGATAAGGCTGTACCAGACACAGCTCCTGTGGCAAAGAAAATAGCAACTCCCTTTGACCAGGCTTTGGTCAAATCATAGTAAATGGGATCTCTTGTTTTTATCCACTTCCAATGGGACACGGCCATAAATAGTGGCATGGCCATACCAATACAGGCGAAAACAATATGGAATCCTAGTGAAACACCCATTTGAAAGCGAGCTGCGAGTAAATCAAACATAATATTCCCTGTTAACTGTATTTATCTAATTTCTAATGAGTTTAAGATCCTAGTACTTGTTAAAATTTTAAATGAAATTGGCTTTTATTGTCTTTATTTTAAGATAGGCAATCCAATCCCCGATAAAGTTAACCCTAAAAATTCAAGAATTTTCACCGATACCTCCCTTTGACGTCTAATTTTTAGGGTACAAGCTATGGATGGCCACACCAGCTCAAAAAGACTGTTCATTCTCGTGATGTTAATCTCGCTATTCAATGCAATAACAACCCTGGACATTAAGGTCACCAATCTCCTAGCGATAAATCAAACAGCATCATTTTTAGAAGCTCAACGCACCATACGACACTTTATGGGACAAGAGTTACCGGTTGAGCTAGCCCAAGCCATCAACAATCTTAGCCAAAGGGTGGCGAGCAGTGAAGTCATTTCGAGCAATAGCCTTACTTTATTGCCGCTTTTAAGTTGCGCTACTTTCTTTATCTCATGTCTCAGCCTTATCCTACCTGCTGCGTCGAAAAAATGGCTGGACCAAGTTTCCCATAACAAAGGATCTGGACAGGATAAAATAGAAATTTCAGCAATGGAGAGGGCCATAGCTGATATCGCCGCATCTGCCGATCAACTTCAAGACTATGTTGAAAACCTGTCCACACAAAAATCCCCATCGTCTTCCCATGATACCTTACAGAGTCAATTCGATGAAATTGTGACTCTAGTGGCTCATATCCGCTCCATTTCTAATGAGCTAGTGAGTGTCCATGAATCCTTTTTAAATGTAGATAAATTACTGCAAAAACTATCTACCCGTTGTGGGGATAACGCTCATTTTGCCTCAGCAACGCGACTCGAATGGAATACCATGGGAAATAAACTGCGGCAGCTCCGGGAACACCACGATAAGATCAAGTCTACCTCAGAAAAAGCTGTTAAAAATCAAACAGTTACTACAGATAATTTATCTAAGACCCTAGAATTCAACAAGATCTATACCAATCATTCTGAAAATGTGAGAGGAAATCTTAATAACCTTTACGAAAAAACTAAAAGTGGATACCGGCTCCTAGATCAAATGTCTTCTTCAATTGGAGTATCTAAAGCTGATGTTAACAAAGCATCGGAATTAGTCAAAGGCTTGTCACAGCGAGCTGAAGCCATTGTCAATATCATCGATGTCATCGACGATATTGCCGAGCAGACTAATCAGTTAGCTCTAAATGCTTCCATTGAAGCGGCACGCGCCGGGGAGCAAGGACAGGGTTTTGCTGTGGTAGCTGGCGAAGTTAGAAATCTCGCAGCACGCTCCAGTACAGCAACAAAATCAATCACAGATCTTCTCGGTACCATTCAAGAGGAGGCTGAACACGCTTCGCAACTACTCGAAAAAAGCAATGCAACCGTGTCCGATTCCTATGCTAAAATTCGCGATGTGGATCAATCCTATCGTGAATCTTTAATTCTAACCCGGCATTCTGTAGCCGGGCTTGATGTGTTGCTCAGCGATGTGAACTCCCACTTTATAGACATCAAGCAGATTGAAAAGCTGAATCATGAGGTTAAAAAATTATGCAACAACCTCAACACTATGCTCGAAGAACATGGTGATATGAGTTCCTTAATAAATGCTGAAGGTAATCAGCTAACGGTACATGCCGATCGCCTATCAAGAGTCCTAACACGTCAGTATTATGAGATCAATCATAGTCAAAAGTTATTGTCATTAACAGCAAGTTCCATAAATGCTGTTAAATCTAAAATAGAGCAGTCTCTTTCTAACACAGAAACGATGAAGCATAATCTCGATCACTTGTACAAAGCCTCCATGAATGACGAAAACCGCTACTTTCACCGAAATATTGCCGCCATTAAAAGCGTCCAGGTTCTTAAAAGCAGCACCAAAACCCTTCATCTCATTCAAAATCCATTTTCATTGACGACCGGTAATTCCCCAATAGAGCAAGCTGAAGACATTGGCATATCTTCGAAAGATTCTTTAGCAACTTCCGTAACATCAAGCTCTGACAAATCTTGGACTTCTACGATTTCAAACATGCCTAAAGACGATATTCTCATAGGTAATAACAATAGCGACAATCAAGCTGGCTAATTATGTCTGAGATCGATCCCAATGCGAAAAAAATTGCAAACAATTTATTAAGAGCAGGGCGCGATCATAGTAATTCTTTGGAAAAACTCAGCTCAGGAAAGATCTTTACCACTCAAGACCCGCGCCCTGCAGATCGCGCTTTAGCAGAGCGACTGGAATATAAATTACGCGGCCTCGCTGCTTCGAAGCGCAATATCAACGATGCCATATCGCTAATTCAAACAGCCGAATCAGGATTTTCTGAAGTTAATAACATACTGACTCGGATGAAAGAAATCAACATTGCAGCTGCCACAACAACAGTTACAGACAAGGAGAGAAGATTTTTATTTATTGAGTATGAGGCTCTGCGCCAAGAGATCGACCGTATCGCCACCACCACCGAATTTAACAACATCCCCATCTTAAATGGCAGTAGTGAAAATGCTCCGAAATCCCTGATCTTGAGAGTTGCCGACCCTGCTTTTTCCGAATTAGCCAGTAGCGCTTCTGGTGATATCAATGAAATCAGGTTTGAGAATTTAGCAGAAATCACAGCAACAGCCGAGGGTTTGGGCATCAGAAGTGCTTTTGATTTACTGGAAGAAGAAGAGGGCATCGATATTGAAGAAGCCCAGGAACTACTTGAACCAGACGATGAGGACTTCACTACTATTTATGATCAAGCTCTCGACCGACTGACAGAATATCGTACCTCATTTGGGGCCATGCAAGCCCGCATCCAACGTGCTATGGATGTTAATGAAGTCGTGGAAGAGAATATTGCTGCAGCAAAGTCAAAAATAGAGGATACTGACTATGCTACAGAAGTGGCCAAGTTAACTCAATCAGCAATATTGTTGCAGGCAAACGGGGCTCTTTTGACTCAAACTAACTTTAGAGAAGGCTTGGGGCTAAATTTAATCAATGCTATGATCTCTTAACATGGATGAATGATGGAACGTCTGTGGTCCTTTGGAAGAAATGGCTTTGGAAACTATGATTTCCGCCAACTTATCGATACTCGTATCATCGAAAACCCTAACGAAAATAGTACGACTCAGATCATCTGTGATATCGATAAAACTTATCTTGAAACAAGTTTTGAAAACACGGTACAGATGATCAAGATTGCCTTTGAAGATGCAAAGGATAAGATCACCGTCCCTGGTGCTTCACCTTTTCTCATTGCTGCGCGCTGGGGCAACCCCTATAAGACACTTAATGAAACTGAAACGGACTTTCCACGCCCCCTTCATTTCGTGTCAGCCTCGCCACCCCAGATGCGAAAAACTCTGGAAGAAAAAATTAGCCTTGATGGCTTAGATTGGACTTCTGACTCGTTTAAAAACCAAGCTTATAATATAAGAAAGGGGCGCTTGGGTTTTTTACGTCACCATGTTGCATACAAATCCGCTACTGTATTATCAATTATTTCTGAATCTAAACCCGGAAACCAGTTCATACTGATTGGGGATAACGCCGAATTCGACGCTTATATTTATCTGGGATTAGCCTTCTTTTTGCATAAGCGACTTTCACGGGATCAATATATTCGCTACTTGCTAGCAGGAGGTGTCCAAGATTCCATAGCTAAGGACTTTGAATCGCTGTTGGAGGATGATCTCCATGCTCGCATTAAGGGTATACTTATCCGTCGCGCCCCCCAATATAAAATGGCACAACACGATCCTATTACCTCACTGATTTATCAGTTCGATAATTATTTCGAAATCCTGTGCTTACTCATTCACTGGCAGCTCATTGATGTTGAGGTTCTGCTACCCATGGCTAGAGCTTTTCATAACCAATATAACTTTCCGCTCACGGTCATAGAGCGCTGCTTATCCCAGCTGGCACATTCAGCTAACTTGGAGGACTCAGATAAACGAAAGGTTTCGTTGGTTAGCCAACAACTTGGCAACCAAAAGCCTCCATCCACAAGCAGATCCGATAGTATGCTTTGCGAGTTTACCCTGGATCGCTTCCCTTTAGAAGGTGAACGCTTACTCAAGGAAGCAGAAGCATGGGCTAAGCTTCTGACAAAAGAATAATTTCAATCCAGATTACCAAATCATCGTATCTTTGGGACCTTCTGGATCGGACTCTGGAAAATCCAAGTTATAGTGGATTCCTCGCGATTCCTTGCGTTTCCTCGCACACTTAATGGTTAAGTAGGCTACATCTGCCAGATTCCGAACTTCTAGTAGTGTGTCGTTAATCTGATAATCCCAGTAGTAGGTATTCAGCTCTTTTCTAATGGAAAGGATACGATCATAAGCACGTTGCAGGCGTTTTTCCGACCTGACAATTCCCACATAGTTCCACATGAGACGCCTGATTTCATCCCAGGTGTGAGTGAGAACAACAAGCTCATCAGGCACTAAAGCATTCCCAGGATTCCATTCCGGCATCTTATAAACCGGGGAGGAATCTAATTTATTGTTTAAGGCAAAATGGGATACACGATCGGCAAATACTAAGGCTTCCAAAAGACTGTTTGAAGCTAGCCGGTTAGCACCATGTAAGCCGGTACATGCGACTTCACCTAGAGCGAATAAGCCTTCTACATTAGTTCGACCAAAGGAATCCACAACTAGCCCCCCACAACTATAGTGGGCAGCAGGGACTATAGGGATCATTTCCTTGCGCATATCGATACCGTATTTGAGGCAAGTGTTGAAAATATTTGGAAAATGAGATGTGATTTTATCATCATCTATCAGGGTGGCATCTAAATACAAATGGGATGACCCACTCTTTTTAAGCTCCAAATCAATAGCCCGAGCCACCACATCTCGCGGTGCCAACGATCCCATGGGGTGATAGTTTCTCATAAACTCCTCACCGTCGCTATCTTTGAGAATCGCCCCTTCCCCACGAACGGCCTCCGAAATTAAGAAAGACTTTGCATTGGGATGAAAGAGGCATGTCGGATGAAACTGCATAAACTCCAAATTGGCTACTTTGCATCCAGCCCTCCAGCCCATAGCTAAGCCATCCCCAGTAGCTCCGTCGGGGTTGGAAGTATAAAGGTAAACCTTTCCATGACCACCTGCACATAAATAAGTCTGATTGCTCTGATAACAGTAGACTTCTTGAGAATCCCTTTGCTGAACAAACGCTCCCATACAACGATTGCTATTAAAGTTGGGGTGGTACTTATCGGTTGTTATAAGATCAATGGCAAAGGCATGTTCGAAAATGGTTATATTGGGATTGCTACGCACACTTTCCACTAAGGCCCGCAAAACTTCCTTTCCCGTAAGATCATTGGAATGGATCACACGCCTTTGAGAGTGCCCCCCTTCCCGGGTGAGGTGATAGCCCTCTGTCAGATTTGTAGTTTTGGTAAAGTCGACCCCTAAAGCTATCAGCTCATTAATGGCCTTTGGCCCACCCCGCACTACCAAAGAAACTACATCATAATGACATAGCCCAGCTCCCGCTGATTCGGTATCTTTTATGTGCTCTTCAAAGGAATCTTCCGGACTGAGCACCGAAGCAATCCCCCCCTGAGCATAACGGGTATTGTTGTCGAAAAGGCTAGCTTTTGCGATTACCGTAACACTTTCCTTCTGCCCCAGCTTATGGGCTAGCATCAAGCCAGCGATACCTGAGCCAATTATAAGATTTTCGGTTTTAATCGTTTGATTTCTGCTCATCTTCAACCATACCATCTAGACTCTTGATTTGTTACCCTGGCCAACGTTACATTTGACAATCGATACTGCCAAGCCTAAAAAAGGAAGTGTCTGAATTTAATCTGCCAGAGAGGCTAACTTATTCCATGAAATCAAAAGAACTCAGTACTTGGTTTAAAAATTTACCCAATAAACTAACTTTATTCCGCATGGGTGTTGTGCCTCTCATTCTGCTAATTTTCCCCTGGGACTATGTAGCATTACGTATTTTTTGTGCCTTCTTATTTGGCTTAGGTGCGATCACAGATTTTTTTGACGGCTACTTAGCTCGACGTTACCAATTAGAAACTAAATTAGGAGCTATATTAGACCCCATTTCTGATAAGGTGCTGGCTGCTGCCGCCATTATCTTGCTAACCAATGCAGGAATCATTGTACCATGGATCGCTGCTTTAATAATCTGTCGCGAGATAGCAATCTCTGGCTTAAGACTAGCCGCTAAAGAGCAAGGTATCGATATTTCAGTGAATAGTTTTGGCAAATGGAAAACTGCCATCCAGGATATAGCTATTATTCTTCTGATGACAACCATCCCAGAGGTGTATGGGTATGGTATGGCTCTTATATGGGTATCTTTATTTCTTTCTTACTACTCAGCATACCTCTACTGGCAAAAGTTCTGGGAAGTTATAGGAAAAGACAAATAACCTGCAGTTAACAGTGTGTTGTAGCTAAAATGGCACTAATTACTCGATCTCAATTAAATTAATTTTCTTTTAACCGATAGCATATATAGACACCGAAAATTGATTTTAGAGTTTGATATACTGTGACCACTTCTCCCAAAAAAAAGAGGTTTGAAGGCCTAATCCAATTTAAAGACAGCCTTCGCCTTACATTAGTTTGTCTACAAGCATCCTTGCGTGAGAAGTTTGCTACATCTCTCCAATCCCCACTTGTGGCGCATCTGGACTCCGAACATGACACAAAAAATCATTTGCTATTTTCCAAAAACAATGCTGTCGGGCATATCAAAATGCTTGACGACCTTAATGACCAGCATATACTATGCCGTATTTACCAAGTTAAAGGCATAGACCTCTCTACTGAGATTTTTTGGCAGTCTACGCCTCCTGCATCTCTTTCCATATGGATAGACCCTAGAGATAGCCTGTCTACGAGCTATGTTTATAGTATTATTTCATACCTTTGTGAAAAGGACTTACCCCTAGATATTTCCTCTTGCCACTGCTGGGGAAGCTATAAAATAGCAGCGTATCACAAATCTCAATCTGCAAGCCAAGCCTGGTTAACTCAATGGAAAGATGAACTGGGTTTGGATGAAGAAAGGGTAAGACTATACGCCCGCATTCTGCGTATGGGGTGGAAACAGTTTTCAAATGTAACATCCATCATTATCACCTCAGACGGTACTTATATCTCTCTAACCATTGAGGGAAAGTTGAAGCAATGCCAAAATATGCAAGGCTTTATTATTCCCCTATGCCAATTACCTGTCCATATTGTTACAGTAAATTACGACACAACGGATCAGATTGACTTTTGCATCCCGATTCGCATGAACAAACTTGCCCCTTTAAAAGGTTTTATTATCGTCGAAAATACATCTTAAATTTCCCATTAAGTTTAGAAGTATAAGAGATTTGGAGGTTTATATTTTTGCTATTAGTTAGAAATTTTCAAAAAAAACTTTACAATATATTTGCTTGTAAAAGTGACAATCCCAATTATTGCCTTTATAATCAAAATACAAGAGCCAAAAAGAAAAATTATTCGGAGCCGAAATCATGGAATTTCCGCAAATCGGAACTCCCTTAGGGTTCTTTTTAATCATTTGTTGCCTTTGGATCTGGACGCTTCGCAAGGGTAAGGCCCACTTATTTCAACAGGAACTAGTTTTAAGAGATCAAAATCGATCTGCTAGCTGGGCTTTTCTTACTTGCTCCATTTTGCAGGTTTTTGTTCCTTTGTTTAACCCCATGAAATGGCTCATGAGCCTCATAGCTTTCGCAACTTTTATTATTTTTGCCATCATGAGCAATCGCGATGATGAAAGTTTTTGGCGGAAGAGGAGAAATGTTTTTTTTGGCGGTATCATAGTTTTGTTAGTATTCCTACTCCTCCCTTACCTCTTCAAAGAGCTATTATTTGTACCCTTAGTTACGGCCTTGTCTATCGCGCACCTAGCACACCGACGATTTACGGGGATATTTACAAATAACCTTAGAGATTTAAAAGCCTTACAGGCAAAAATCCTTCGCCACGATGCAGAACTTCGCAATAATAAGTCCCATGCTTTTGATAGCAAATCAGAACAAATGACTGAGTACTCTGAGCCTATTGAAACCACAGCCTAACTGCCAGTTAATAGCCGACATACCCGTTGACAATACCCCGCCATACTCCTAAAAAAGTTATTTACCTCAATTTTTGGAGCAATCGAGAAAATGAAAAAATTTGATGTCTCATCAATTTGTAACGCCTTATTGGATATTTTAGTCTATGCCGAGGAAAAGGATATTACGGCACTTGGCTTGACCAAAGGCATCATGCATCTTGTGGACGATACACGACAAAAAGAGGTAGAAAGCCATTTTGACGCTAAAAAAGAAACCCAAGAACTGGGAGGCTCTAGCCTCAACGCTATGCGAACATTAGCTGCCTTGGGTGCCAACACAGCTTTCGCTGGTATGATTGGTGACGATGGTATCGGTAATCATATAACCAACCGCATGGAAGAAATTGGTATCGAAGCTCATCTTCAGAAGTCATCTCAGGCGTCCACAGGGACCTGTTTCATTTTGGTAACACCGGATGGTGAGCGCACCATGAATACCAATCTAGGGGCCTCATGCTTATTTGACGAGTCTCTCGTTCCTGAAGATATGATAAAAAATTCAAAAATATTTCACTTTTGTGGCTATCAATGGGGAAGCCCGGCCCAGATAAAAGCTATCAGGAAAGCCATTAAAATAGCAAAAGAAAATGGATGTCTGGTCAGTTTTGATGTAGCTGACCCTTTCGTCGTCGAGCAAAACCGCGCCGACTTCATTGAAATTATAAGCCAGGCGGACATAGTATTCGCTAACAAGGATGAGGCCAAGCTTCTCTATCAATCAACACCCCAAGCAGCTTGCGATGCCATTGCAGAAACAGGCGCTGTTGCAGTCATCAAGCTTTCAGCAGAGGGAGCTCTTATCGGTAAGGGGAAGGATCGCGTTAAGGTCGCCCCGGTTCCCACCAAGGTTGTCGATACAACTGCAGCAGGTGACATGTTTGCTGCAGGCTTTTTATACGGTTACTGCAATGGAGAAGACCTAGCAAAATGCGGTCATGTTGCCGCTACACTAGCTAGTGACGTTATCAGTAGATTAGGCGGTATTGTGTCAAAGGATGCCATTGAAAAAGTCAGGTAGTTCGTTCACCATGGGTCGGGACGAAGTTTTGGAGCTTGATATTCCAATTTATAGGGCTCAGCTGGATAGAAGTCCGCCCCACGCACTAAGGACCAATAGAATTTTTCTGCTGATTTTTTATTGTAGAATACAACGTAAGCTTCCCTGAACTCTTTTAGCTCAGGGACTGTATAATTAACAATAACTTTGTATCCACCATTAGGTTGGAACTCAAACCATACTTTATTGGCTGTAAAGGCTAAAGTGATATCTGCAACAATTAATAGACATAAGGTAACAGATATTCTAAGTATTGGCATAAATTACTCCCGGGAGGGCCCAAGGCGGCATCGGCTTTTTGATGCTAAATCTTTATTTAAAGACCTCTCAAGGGTGGATTGATCATAGTGGGGAAGTAACTTCTCACCTGTCGTAATTAAGAAAGGCAAGCTTGAATGGCAAAAAACAGCAAGAAACCGGGATTTTTCAGCCCAGAGAATTTAAAGTCACTTTTCTTTTTAGTTCTGTTAGTTCTCTGTTTTCGTTGGTCTATCGCTTCCCCTTACCACGTTCCCACAGCATCCATGGAACCAACCATTAAAGTTGGTGATAGACTGTTAGCATTTAAACTATCCTACGGTTTCAAAATTCCCTTTACCGACTACTCACTGATAGAATGGAGCAAACCTCATAGGGGAGATATCATTGTATTCAAATACCCGAAAAACACATCTATTGACTACGTTAAAAGGGTTATCGGTTTACCGGGAGATCATGTCAAAGTGATTAGCAATACTCTCTATATCAATGGAGAAAAGCAGGAAATCTCTGATCATAATAGCAACCGTAACATATTAACAGACATCCAAGACAACCCGGAAGGTAAAAACTTATTTCGTGAAAAGCTTTTTGAAGTGGATCATTGGGTCATCTTGGATAAGTCCAACCCTATGCAAATCTTTAAACCACGCTATCCTAGCGAAGGTGAGTTCGTAGTACCCGAAGATTCCTACTTTGTTATGGGGGATAATCGTGACAATTCAACGGACTCTAGAAGCTGGGGAGTCGTACATAAATCCTATATACGTGGAAAAGCTTTATTCGTCATCTGGAGCATGTTTTCACCCGATGACCAGGACTTAATGCCTGATGTTCGTTTTGATAGATTTGGACACTGGCTCATCTAGTACGGTTAGACTATTATTTGCCCCACTAATGGAATAGAACACTTTTCTGTTTTCTATCGGATGATAGGGATGTGATTCCTGACATGTAGTATAATAATAAGTATTCACTAGAATACTTCATAATTTTTGGTAACGACTAAATGAAATTTTAAGATTGCCGAAATGCTAGTAGCTGGGTTCGGATTTCACCAGAGGGAGGCATTTAATGGCTACCGGACAAATAGAGCAGAACGATATTGTTTTCGCGAGGGAATACTGGACTGGAGACTCCCGAGATGGGCACCTCGTAAATGGTGATGGCTATCACTACTACCAAATCACAAAAAAAGGCCGCATTCTAGAAGCCTACGAATATTACGAAAAAGAGGATGGGACTTATGTCGTTTCACCTCTCCCCGAAATGCTAAATATTGACTGGATCAAAGATTTAGGATTTGATGACCTAGATGTTCTTGATTTTATTGATGAAAGTGAATTTGAATCGATCAAGCACATGACTCATGAAAATTAGCCTGGCTTGCTAAGAGCTAGTACTATCGGAATCCGAAAAATTCTTCGTTTGCAGCTCATACCAGCCTTTCGAAATCCTCACGTACCTTGGTACGCTGCGATTTAGTAAGATCGACATGCCTTGCACCCGAAGCTTTTTCGCATTCCTTAAAATTATTAACTTATTTTTCAATTTTCCAATCCGAGGTACTAATCTTAATCAACAATGCTTAATTGATCTTCTGAGATTTTTCGGTGATCTAGAATATGTTTGTACCAGCCTACCGTTTGGTCTACCAACCAACCGTAGGCTGCGAATTGATTTGCAGGAATCATTTCTTCGCAGAAGTCCCTAAGATCATGAATGGTCCCTTCAGGATTTTCTTTTATCCAAACCTTGACCTGCTTTTTAAAAGAGTTAAGATCAACCATATACAATAATACCTTTCTTCTGGATTATTCTTGATCCCTGATTTAGCCTAAATATCTCACTGGCAATTATCTAATGTGATTTACTGATCCGGTCGGTAAATTTTGCAATGTCTTTAGGCAAAAACTTCCTAACACTGAAAGGTCAAT
>JBNKNM010000148.1:0-13963 GCA_050293845.1 Pseudobacteriovorax sp.
GCTAATATGTTTATGCTGGAGCCACACTGGCTTCGCATTAGAATTAAAACCTTTGAATCTTATAGAGCTTTTTACCTCTCAGGGATGTAGCTCCTGTCCACCAGCGGACAATTGGGTCTACCAACTAGGCAAAAATCAGCGCCAATATCAGGACTTTATTAGCATCTCATTTCATGTCGATTACTGGAATTATCTGGGTTGGCGTGACCCTTTTAGCTCGAAAAAATCATCCCATCGCCAGAGATCTTACGTTAGGCAAGGGTTCTTCAACTATGTTGCCACTCCAACAGTTCTAGTGAATGGAAGACCTTACAAGGGATGGCGTCGCAACTCAAATCCCCCGCCACCTAGTCAACAAAAATTCCCCTCCGTAACAGTCCAACGAAAAGGTAATAACTTCCAAATTAGTTGGCCCTATTTTACGGGAGATCAGAAGCTATGGCTGCAGGGTACTTTGCTATCCAGCTCCATCGCTATCAAAGTAATTAATGGTGAAAACGCTGGTCGGACTTTACACCACCATCATGTTGCTCTGGGGCTCCAGTATGCGACCGTCACCTACAACAAGGCAAGAAAACGTTACATAGGCACTATTAACCTTAAGAAGGAAATCAAACAGAAAGCAAAAATTGATGGTTTTGCTCTATGGATAAGCAAGGCAAACGAAAATAAACCTATTATCGCGGTTGCCAGTAAACTACCATAAGGACTGCACAAGACATCGGGTATTCAATATTTGATACCCGTTAGTAGAGCTTTTTATGCTGCTTAATTTCCTCGACTCGGGTCTTCACCTTGAATTTTACTCGAATTTATCAGAGGTGTGGAAAACGCTAATTCCCATAGAAAAAATAACATCCATATGGAATTAAAAGGAAATATGGAATGATTAAGGAATTTCACCTCTACCCTCACTTCATCACAGTTTTAAATCAGCTGGACCGCCTATTTTAACTCACCTTTTTTAATGACTTTTAGGAAAAAATTTGCCATTTTGGACTCTCATCCCCAGGAGGTTAACCAATAAGGGAAAACAAAAAAGTGAACTCAAGTCGAAACATCTCAAGAATACTAGTCATTTTTGCATTTATTACTATGGTGTCTGCGTGCCAGACAACTAAAACAAGATTGAACCCAGATAAAACCTACAAAGTAGCCGCTGCTTTTATGCATATTAGAACTAAGTCTGGTCGTAGTATAAACAGCAAATATTGCAACTATGATAAAAATTTGGAAAGATGTATCGCAATGTTACACCCTACCTTGGAAGATCTCGCCAAAAAGGTTTGTGGTAGTAGAATTCCCGTAGAAGCGAATTGCCGTAAAGACACCGTAAATGGTCATAGAGGTGTGAGCTGCACCGGGATGTGTAAGGAGCCAAGTTCAGGAAGTATGGAGTCAAATCAATCTATCAAACATGGTCTGAAGCTCGCAAAAAGCTGCAAAGAAGCAGGAGGCGTCCTAGTTAATGATCGTTGTTTCAAGGAAATAGAAATCAAGAAATAACTAACTTTTATATCTAACATTGATATAAGCGCTGATACGGACAATAGTTCTCAACCCTTTTTATTCAAGTGCTTTGCTGCACATCATTAATTTCTTGAGGGTTTTCAATTTCTTCCAAAA
The DNA here is from genome assembly GCA_050293845.1 of Pseudobacteriovorax sp. GTDB lineage: Bacteria > Bdellovibrionota_B > Oligoflexia > Oligoflexales > Oligoflexaceae > DT-89. The sequence goes on from JBNKNM010000148.1 coordinate 1,627, forward strand.
CTGCATCTCCTGCGCTTTTCTGATGACGGGTGGCTATATATTGCTAATATTAGTCTAGGTCAGTTTTGGAAGAAGCATTAAACCATAAAATTAAGACTTTTTCTTACGATCCTTACCCCAATACTTATCCAAAAAGTCATCGCGCCCTGAGTTATAGCGATAATATTTGTACCGCAATGGGTTTTTCTTATAATAATCCTGATGGTACTCCTCAGCCGGATAAAATGTGCTGTACTTTTCTATCCTAGTAATAATGGGCTTGGGAAATCGCTTGGATTTTTCTAAAGCAACCTTAGACTCCATGGCAGCTTTTTTCTGGGCTTCAGAAAGATAAAAAATCGCTGGACTGTATTGGAAGCCACGATCGACGAACTGGCCCTGGTTATCCATGGGATTAATTTGCATCCAAAAAACTTCCAATAACTTTTTATAACTAACTTTTTGGGGATCAAATACTATTTTTACAGCTTCTAAATGACGGGTTTTTCCTGAAGAAACCAGCTTGTATGAAGGATTGACCTTCTTGCCTCCGGCAAATCCAGAAGTTACCGACTTGACTCCCTTCAAATTCTCAAAAGGGGGCTCCATACACCAAAAACATCCACCGGCAAACACTGCAACACCCAGCTGTTCCGATTTGCTTACTTGTCCCCAAGCCTGACTTGCAAAGATCATGATTAAAAAAAATATAGAAGTTCTCATGAATTATATCCTTACTTTGAATGACACAGTTGCCTTCCCTGATGTTCGCACAAACTAAGCTTCTGGTCACACCCCAGAATGGCAGAATTGATAATATTGTCAGCTTTACAATTTAATGCTAATATGACATAGCAATAGTTGCGCCTAAATCCCCCAGTTCAAGGATTTTTGAGGCTTAATGACTCAACTAAAGAGAGGATCTCTGGTGCTCCCCCAAAATCATATCAATAAAATCAAATGGTTAAAAATTATACTCCATCGCGTGGCCATCACTAATATACTAATACCATTGAAATTTTTTCTAAAGCCCAAACCGTGGTATAGCCTAGCCGAAAAAAAGCAGCATCAAGCTATTAACAATGAAAAACTTTCGCGGCCCTATTGAGGCGAACTTAACAGCATCAAGGTCATCCTCCTTAGCTAGTTTTACGCTTTTAGGCGATATCCAGTACGAAAAATCCAAGCAATAAAGCCCAGACAAACCGATAGAAAGACTGCTACCATTCCCAAGCTCAGCCCCAAACTAACGTCAGCACTTTCATAAAAGCTCCATCTAAAGCCACTGATCAAATAAACCACCGGATTTAACATGGAAATTTTCTGCCATAGCGGTGGCAGCATCTTAATTGAATAGAAACTCCCACCTAAAAAGGTCAGTGGGGTAATAATGAGCAGAGGAATAATCTGTAGCTTTTCAAATCCATCGGCCCATATTCCAATAATAAAACCAAACAAACTAAAGGTTATAGCGGTCAACAGCAGGAAGAATAGCATGATAAATGGGTGCTTGATTTCCAGGGGTACAAAAAAGCCTGCTGTAATAAGAATGATAATTCCTAAAATAATGGATTTGCTTGCTGCGGCTCCCACATAGCCCAACACAATTTCAATAAACGATATCGGTGCCGATAGGACTTCATAAATAGTACCACTAAATCTAGGGAAATAGATACCAAAGGATGCGTTTGAAATACTCTGGGTTAAAACAGAAAGCATGATCAAGCCTGGTACAATGAAGGAACCATAGGAGACACCATCAATCGAGTCGATACGAGAGCCGATAGCTGAACCAAAAACAATAAAATATAGTACGGTTGAGATGACAGGAGAAGCAATACTCTGGCCGATAGTTCGCCAAGTTCTAGCCATTTCGAACTTATAAATAGCTGCAATAGAACGTGAATTCAATGTCCCACCTCCTGGATTTGTGGCATTTCCTGCTGATTTAAAAGATTTACAAAAATATTCTCCAGCGAACTCTGGCTCGTATACAGATCCTTGAACTTAATCCCTTCTTCATGCAACCTTACAAGCAAATCCGCAATATGATTATCTTCCATATTTTGATCATAACGAAAAATTAATTGCATACCTTGTTTATCTAGCTTTAAGTCAAAGGACCTCAATAATGCAGGAATCTCTTGGAGGGGCTGCTCTAATTCAAATTGCAGCTGCTTTCCTCCTAGTTTAGTCATAATAATATCTTTTTTCTCTGTAAGTATCAGTCGCCCCTTTTGAATCACCCCAATACGGTCAGCCATTTCCTCCGCTTCTTCGATATAGTGGGTAGTCAGAATAATAGTGACGCCGTTATCACGAAGCTTACGCACCAAACTCCACATTGATTTTCGCAACTCCACATCAACACCAGCCGTTGGTTCATCTAGGAAAAGAACTCTCGGCTCGTGAGACAGGGCTTTAGCTATCATAACGCGTCTTTTCATTCCCCCAGAAAGCATCATCAGCTTGCTATCTTTTTTATCCCATAGGGAAAGATCTTTGAGAATTTTTTCAACATAACTATGATTTTTCCGCTTTCCAAATAATCCACGGGAAAAATTAACAGTATTCCAAACGGTCTCAAAAGCGTCTGTAGTGAGTTCCTGGGGAACTAGGCCTATTTGTGAGCGAGCATTGCGATAATCTTTGACAATATCATGGGAATCGACAATGACACGCCCCTGAGATGGATTTACAATTCCACAAATAATACTGATTAAAGTCGTTTTCCCAGCTCCATTAGGACCCAACAAGGCAAAAATTTCTCCTTTGTTAATTTCAAGATTGACATGATCTAAAGCCTTAAATCCACCTTGATAGACTTTTGATAGTGACTCGATCGAAATTATGGATGGCATCTTCAGCTCCTCAAACAATCATCAGAAATACCACGTTAGCAAGAAAAAATAATATTGCCATCACTTTAGATAACTTATTCCTGAAGGTCGTGAAAAAACTTTATTGTCTATCGTTGCGTTGAACTAATTATCTTGAATATACTGTGTTAGCATGCCATTAATCGACATATTGACACCTTTGTCTTTACCCTGGTACCGTTGGTACACTTTCTCTATAGTGAACCCCATTCTTTAACGATAAAGTCATAGGGAAAGCCATGATAACTTTTGGAAAGTGCTCCCAACCCGCCCTTCTCATTCACGGTGGCGCAGGTCCCATGGACCCTAGTGCCAGTGGGATACAAAATGCTACACAGATTCTAAGAAATATCGCTACAAAGGTTCTGATAGACTCGAAAAAAGACAATCTGCTTCATTATATTGTAGAAGCCTTGACAGAAATGGAAAATCATCCTGATTTTAATGCAGGCTTGGGAAGCGCTCTCCAACAGGATGCTGCGATCCGCACCACAGCTGCTATTATGCGCGGTTCCAGTCGTAGCTTTTCAGGAGTGATTGGTCTCACTCATGTAAAAAATCCTTCCATACTGGCAGCACACCTGCAAACTGCAGATGCACGTGTCCTCACCCATCCCGGTTGTGAATTTTTAGCACGCGAACTCCAGCTTCCCTTTGATTCTTTATTAACCAGCAAACGTGTGGAGCAATGGCAGAAACGTTTGTCATGCGAAACCCCTAGAAATGATTGCGATACGGTTGGCGCTATCTATTGGGATGGAAAACGGGAACTCATAGCAGGTACCAGTACAGGAGGAAAAGGTTTAGAATATCCGGGCCGTGTATCAGATTCAGGAACGGTCGCTGGCAACTACTCTAACGAATATTGTGCCACGGTTGCCACTGGCATCGGTGAAGAAATTGTGGATGATGCCCTATGTGCAAAAATTGTCACGCGTGTAAGCGACGGCATGAGCCTAGCTGATGCTTGTCAACGCACCTACCAGGAAGGTCAGCGATATAACCGATCATATGGCTGGCTGAGCGTAACTGCGGATGGCGAATGGTGCGTCGCTCATACTAGTCCAGCCATGAGCTACTTTGGTTTAACAGAAGATAACAAGAGCTTTGTTTCAAGCTAAAACATAATTGCTAGCATCAATGCGCTAGTAATTAAAACATTATTCATTCTGTAGCCTGTTGGAACCAAAAGATTTCCAGTTAAATTCTGCAAAATAGCGAGGGTATTTGATTAATTTTTTTTAAGCAAATGCCCTACTTTCGTTTCAGTATCCGTGTTTGCACTTTTAGTACGATGGATTGGGATATTTTGCTTATTTCTCTTTTTTTCATAACTGTCTAGAATCGACTTGGCTAATTGGCCAAAACCCAACAGTTAAGGAGGGCGTTGTGAATTTTCAGCCAAGAAAGGTAGTCGTCAAAGAAAATAATCAACTAGCAATTACTGTCGAAGGTGTTATGACAAGAAGGTTTGTGTGGGTAAGTTCATCAGCAAACATAGAAGAAGCTATTGAAAAAATCGTCAAGTCTAACCAAACCGGTGCACCAGTGCTTAACAAGAATAAAGAACCTGTCGGATTCATATCACAAAAAGACTGTTTAAAACTTGCAACACAGTTACGCTATTTCAATAGCTATCCTGGATTTGTTTCCAACTATATGACTCAAAATGTTGAAGTACTCCATAATAAAGTTAAGTTATTTGACGCTATCAATTGCTTTATTGAGAAATGGTTTCATGCTTATCCTGTGGTAAACGAAAAAAACCAGGTCATAGGATTGCTGACCCGTAAAAAAGTTTTAGAGTATGTGAATACAATCAACCAAACTAGCTGGTATGATAAACAAGAAAGTACACACTATTAGACTGCAGCCTCTGTGGATTATGACTATATCCATTTTTATTCCTTCCTGTGTGCGCTCCCCTGTTACAATTTAGTTGTTTTCAGGGGGCCACATCCCATAGAACGCTATCTATTCCTAGGAAGAGAGATACCCAGCTGTTAATTAGTCAATGGAATTAGAAATGAAAAACATGTATGGCCGTTTTTTGTACCTATTTCCAAAGATCCATTATGAAGCTTAGCAATTTCTTGTACGATGCTTAACCCCAAACCTGAGCCATTGTTTGCTTGCTTGGTGGTAAAAAACGGATTTGTAATATTATTTTTCAGTTCCTGAGGAATACCGCCTCCGGAATCTACTATATATACTCCAAAAAAATCATCTTTATTCGTCACAGAAACCTCTATCCACGGATTATCAAAAGACTCTAAAGCATCGCATGCATTAGACACTAAATTTATAATAACCTGCGTAATTTGGGTAGGATTACATCGAAGCATAAAGTCATCCTTAGGGAATTTGAAATCAAGACGAATACGCATCAATCTAGCTTTTTCTTCTGTAAAAAGTTTAGCATTGTCAAGAATACACTTTATTGACGAAGGCTCGTGATTATTTCTTCCGTTATTTTGAATAAAAGAAAAGATGCCATCAATTATTTTGTGAATCATCTTGGCAGCACGATCGATTTTCTCAAGTTGGGCTTGAACAAATTTACTATCATCTTGGATGCGTGTAAAATGGCGACTCAATATAAAGTGACTTCCCATCACAGTTCCCAGAGGATTTTTTATTTCGTGTCCAATATACGAAGAAACCATTCCTAACGTTTTTAAATGCTCAGCCTCAAGTAAAGCTTCTTTTTGAGCAGCAACAGTCTCTTTGGCTTCACCATATTTCTGTATCGTCTCATAGTAATCTTTAGCAAAGTACAAGATGAATCCTGCAACTAAGCCTAAATACCCAAAGTGTTGAAGATAGTAAAAGTCATATACGCCATATAGAATATTAAAATCAGAGATGACACAAACGAAATAAATGCATAAGCCCATATTGATCGGCTGAAAGCGGGCCCCAGTATTTGACTGTTTCCAAAGAAGTAGGAGGGTGAATAGAGTGAAAGCAATACTGACAAAAACAAGATAGCCATAACCGAATGAGGAAAATTGCAGCAATTTTAAATGCGAGGTCGTATCGTTAAACACCACCTTACTTAGTATCAGATGGGAACCTGAACTGAGATCGATAGCAATGGAAAAAGAAAAGACAGTTGTTAAGAAAATGTTGAGCTTCTGAAAAATGCTAAGCCAAGTATATCTTTTTTCCAATAGGATAATGGTCAGTTGACCAGTAAATACAGTCATATAACAAAGGGTTCCTGAAATGGAACCTATCAACAGCATCGAATATATTTCAGATCTCTCTGAAAAATAATAAGGCAGAACGATACAATAGTATGCCTCAAGTAAACTCATAATCGTTAAGTACTGCCACTGGCGTCGGTTGCGAAATATGGCAGCTATGAATGTGGTAAAAACAGCCAAAGCAATACTGCATCCACCTGCGATCCAAGCACTTGTGTAAAAAATGTTAGTAATGCGCCAACTCCCACAAGCTCGATTCAAGAGTCAAATTCAAACTCCCCATGAAACTTTTTTGCAAACCGAAATTGATTGAAGGAACCGCTCGCCCTTGGCTCCCGATCTGGCACCCAAACTAACCTTTATAACAGATTTAATCTAATCAAAGGGCGCGCTTGTTATCTCATTATCACCTTTTAAAGTCAACACATGACTAGCTGCTTTAGGCTAATCTTTTATTCTAGTTCAATGAAACAGTTACTCTAAAGAATCATAGTGCTCATGGCTGCTAGATACTGCCACTAGCCTTTCTATCGGTATCCTATAAAACATGTTGAATGTTGATTTCACACGTATGACTTGTCACAAAACACTAAAGTCAGAATATATAGTAAATAAACTCAGAGCACCCACCCGAGTTTGCCTGCCAAATAAAGCACTAATAAACACCTCGATTGCTTCAAAGTTGAAAATTTAAAACAGCAACCGTCATATGCAACGATAGAGCTATTTTATTCTTAAGCCTTGCCAACTAAAAAGGCTCTGCTCCTTCGTTAACATCTTAGTTATATACCTTTTTTATCAGATTTATTAATATCTTATTAATCTAGTGCTAATTTTCGATAGTAAATTTTTATATAAAGGTCCTTTTGACCTACCAAAGGAACTGGGGATTCTATGTATATTGCGTTTAAGGTCGTTGATACTTTGGTGAGCATCTTGTTGTTTTTTGTCAATCATGCTCAAGGATTCAAAAGTAAGTTTGTTAACCAGCTCCGCCAGTTAAAAAGAGGACTTTCAGAAGAGAAGAATGAAACAAAGGACATGTTAAGAATATACCGCCGCTATATGAATGCTGATGCTTCGAAGGAAGAGCTTGCATTTGCGAACAAGCAACTCCGTGACTTGATGAAAACTATGGGACTCGGTATTTTATTGGTATTACCATTTTCTTTCTTAACCCTCCCAGTTCTTGTAAAGCTTGGCGAAAAACTGGGAATATCACTTCTTCCCAGCGCATTTTCTAAAGATCGCGACACATTCACAAATCAAGATAAACTATAGTATAGCTTCTCTCTAGCTACCTTAGCTTGTTCTTTAAAAGACGAAAGTTTTATCAAGAACTCATAAAGTTTCTCAGGAGATTCCAAATAGTATTTTGAATAAGCATTTGCAGATCCAATATGTATGGAGTGGTTATGCATTGTTTGTACGCGGTGCATATCCTCGTCTGTAGTATCATCACCAACGGTAACGAGAGCATCCTCTTGGTCATTCCAACCTTCGCGCTCCAGGATGGTTTCCACTCCAAAACCCTTATGAGCCAAGCTTTGCCTAATTTCCACGGATTTTTTCCCATGATAAACTGACCAAGTCGTTTTCGCAAGCATTTGCTCTAAGCTTTCTCCTAAGACTTGCGCTTGCTGAGAAGCAAATATAGGCTCGGACTCGCGATAATGCCATACGATGCAGGTATCTTTAATTTCAATGTGACTATTAGGTACAGATTTTTGATAAAGCTCCAATAGCTCTAGTATTTCAGTACGGATTGCTTTTATCTCTTCTCCGGGAATGGCAATAGCTTGCTCCCATTCGTCGCTATCAGAAAACTTCAAAAATGATCCATGCTCGGCAACAAAACTCACTTTATAACGGCTTAAATATTTTTCACAAAAGTCCTTTGGCCTACCTGTTACAATGGAGACCTTAATCTGCGGGCAGGCTGCCAGATTAGCCATGACTTCATCAAGGGAAGCATCGGGTAACGCCATTTCAGGTCTTTTCCTAATGGGAGCCAAAGTTCCATCGTAATCCAAAAACAAAAAGATGCGATTTTTTTGCGCCAAAATATCAACAAGGTCTTGCTGTGCACCTTCTACTAGTGGCAATGATACCTTCATATTATCTTGATCGTGATGCTCCCACATTTTTATAAAACTCTTTGCCCAGCTCACATTGTCATTTTCTTGCATTCGCCGCCTTAAAATTTTAATGCGTCTAGTTCTTTCGCTAAAAGGCATCGATAAAGCTTTTTTCAAGGTTCTAGCAACTGTATCAACATCATAAGGATTTACCTGAAGGGCCTCGCCCATCTCTGACGCCGCACCAGCAAACTCACTAAGAATCAGGCAGCCATCAAGATCTGTGCGTGCTGCAATATACTCCTTACAAACCAGGTTTAGACCGTCACGCAAAGGAGTAACCAGCATCACATCAGCTTGTTTATATAATTCTACTACTTCCTGTTGGGGAATTGATCTAAAAATATATTCTACAGGAATGTAATCCGAACGTGAAAACTCACCGTTTATTTTGCCTACCAAACGTTCTACTTGACTGCGAATTCTGTTATAGGAACCAATGTCCTGCCGGCTAGGAACACATATCTGAATTAATCGGACCTTGCCAACGACCTCAGGATAAAACTCAAGGAAGCGCGCGAAGGATTTGAGTCGTTCAGGTAGCCCTTTGGTATAGTCCAATCGATCTATACCAAGAATAGTGATCCTCTCTTTATCGCGAAGATACTCAGGATTATCTTCAAAAACACTGCTTTTGCTTGTAGAAAAAGCCTTAAAATCGACGCCTAATGGATGAGCCGCTACTTTAATAGGACGATCTTCGAATATGATTTCATTTACCTTAGTCTTTATCCCGGCAAGACGCTGCGTAGACTGTAAAAAATGACGAACATAATCGTAAGTATGAAAACCAATATAGTCAGCTCCCAGCAACCCATCGATTAGCTCCTTACGTCGGGGAATTGCTCTAAAGATCTCACTACTTGGAAAAGGTATATGATGGAAATAGGCAATTTTTAAGTCTTGATAATGATTTCGAAGCATCCTTGGTAATAGCATTAACTGATAGTCATGAACCCATATCCGATCGTCGGGGTTGATAAACATGAGAATGCGTTCTGCAAATAGCTGATTTGCCTTAACATAAGCGTGCCAATGTCCATCGGAAATACTCATAGTAGCCAAAAAATTATGGAATAGGGGCCACAAGGTACCATTTGCATAGCCATTATAATACTTATCATAAATTTTATTAGTCATGGGAACATCAACTAAAGCATTCTCATCTAGAAACTGATCGATTCGTTCGACATTACCTTCAATCCCCCCCAGGTATCCCACCCAAAGTGAGTTATTTTGTTCGTGAATTTCTCGTAAGCCCGAGACTAACCCGCCGCTGCTTTTTTTTAGCTGCTGATTACCATCGGCATCCTTATATAAAGTGACTGGAAGACGATTTGAAACTATCACCAGTTTTCTTTTACTATCCATTTCATTCCTCATTGAATTCATTCAGAAATAATGATCCATGATCCGGGTATAAAGCAAAAACAGCATTTATCAGGCCAACATGGGAGTACGTTTGCGGAAAGTTACCCCATAACTCTCCCGAATTCGGATCAACATCTTCACTATAAAGGCCCAGATGATTGCTGTAACTCATCAATTTTTCCAACAATCTGATGGCCTCTGACCGCCTCCCTAATCGAGCCAGAGCTTCAACCAACCAAAACGAACAAATGAGAAAAGCATTGTTGGTTGCTCCGAAGTCATCACTAGCCACATATCGATACAACAAACCATTGGCGTGGGAGAGGTTATCCATGATTTTATTAATCAGCTGATGTGCCTTGGGGTCATTTTTACTCAGATAACCCATATTCACCATCATCAGAAGCGACGCATCAAAATCCTCCGAGCCTACCGCCTGAGTATAGCTTTGCGATTGCTCATTCCAAGCAAATTCGTCGATATACTTTGAAATTTTTTCCTTCAAGGATCGACAATAATGTTCCTGTTTTTCATCATTCATTTTGTGGAAAATTTTTTCTCCAACTAATAAACCTGCCCAGTTCATTAAAAGAGTAAATGTATGAATCTGCGCTTTGCCACGAAATTCCCATAGCCCTGCATCCGCCGCAGTTAAGTATCTTTCAACCTGCTTGATGAGCTGCTCAATCAGATCCACAGGTAGCAGTTTTTTTTCTTTTAAAAATCTTTCGTCAACAAAAATAGGACTGATGGCCATTAATATTTCACCATAAACGTCATATTGCAGATGCTCATACGCCTGGTTGCCAATACGTACGGGTTTATGATTTTTATAGCCACAAAGCTCACCTAAAATAGCTTCTGTCAGATCCGGATTGCCATCGATGTTATATACAGGTTGGATAAAAAAGTCCCGTTCCCGAGACTCCTCGACTAAATTATGAAGATATAAAATAAATTTTTCTAGCTCTTCAAAATGAGTCAGACGCTGCAAGGCTGATAAAGAAAACATCGCATCACGAATCCAGCAATAGCGATAATCCCAATTTCGTTCCGTCCCCTTCGCCTCCGGAATACTTGTCGTGGTAGACGCAATAATCGCACCAGTGTCTTCAAACTGGTGCAACTTCAATACTAGAGCCGATCGGATGACTTCTTTCTGAAATCGAGTGGGCAGATGACTATGTTTAATCCAGGTTTCCCAATACTGGCAAGTTTTTTCAAAAAATTTAAAACATATCTCTTCAAGATCTGCTTCAATAGGTTGCCCATAGGTTAAAGCAAAGTAGAAATTCCTATCGACAGAAAAACCCTTGTTCTGGTCTATATAGGTAAGGGGAGCATTACTAGTAAGACGCATCTGGTAGTCATATCCAGAAAATTGGATGTGGTTAGATTCGATGGTTTGTTTACTCGATTTTTCACCATAGTTAATTTTACAGTCGATTTTAACTCTACATCGAGGTTTCCCGCAAATTGGACGTACTATACGAATCAACATCTTTGGCTTGAAATAACGATTGAACTGCAGAAAGCGAGGAGCAAAATCTATGACTTCAAAACTTCCCTTATCATTGGTAAATAGAGTTCGTAGCACGTTGGTATTGCCAATATAAGATTGGTCTCCATCAGACTCTAGCTCCGGACAAATCTGAAAAACTCCTCCCTTTTCACCAGCAATGAGCCGGCCAAACACAAAGCTGTCATCAAACCTTGGCCAACAGAGCCAATCAATATTACCATTACGGTTAATTAGCGCACTATACTGACAATTCCCAATAATGCCTTGATCCATAGAATCTCCGTCTAATCATATACATGTCTTTTTGGTAATATTACACAATTTGAGAAGGAAAGCTAACGAGAGCTTTATGAAGATAAAATTTTATCCGAATAAAAGTAAGGTAAATCCTTATAAAACTGAAAGTAACTCCCTTATTCACTGCCATAGACATGCACTCCCCCCGACCTACCCCTTGCACGCTCTATGGAGCGCGTTCCGGTATAGGTGACGTTTCGTGCTCTAATATCCAGGTCAGGTCAGCCTAGACTTCACACCCCAAGCTAGTTCCTAACCCGTAATCTCTGTGCCTAAATAGACGCAGCCGGTCCAAGCGCAATTAATCATCACTACTATATGCATAAAACCTCGCATAAACTACCAACCCATCTACATAAATACACAGCGTAGATCCTGTTTAAAATGCGAAAAAAATTTGCTTCTCACATCATGGTATCGCTAAAACCTGCTTGTTACGTAAGCACGGCCGTAGCAAGGGCTACCGATTTAAATTTTTCCCAGAACTACAGAAAATACTTTATTAAAATCGTTACTCATACACCTGACCGTATTGAAATATATTCGAAATGATAAGTATAACTTAGATTTAATTCAGTATTTACAAGAATATTTCAGAGATATTGAAAACGGTCAAGTCAAACAGGACATTGCTCCCTCAGCTACTCACAGATCGATTTATATACATCTCAGCTTACATCACCCTTGTAACAGACCCCCATAAGTTGCTAAGGTACAAATAAAAACGAGATCTTTTTACAGATTTTTCGAAGTAGTTTCCTAGCTGCCAACGACATTCTTTACTTCGCATGGCTGCTTGACGAGTGTTCCATGAGAGGTGTGAACTACTCGACCCTAAAGGACCGAGCTTCCAGTACTAAGCGGTTTTCGTCGCTTTTCTCTTCTTTTTTGACGCTTCTCTGCTACGTGCACGGGTTGCTTTCGCTTGCCGCGTCTTAGATG
>JBNKNM010000149.1:0-13916 GCA_050293845.1 Pseudobacteriovorax sp.
TTATCCTCGGCATTTCCGCTATCATTTTTCTTTATTATTTTATGCAGAGTATTGAACTTGCATTTCAGAGAAGTATCACTACGCTCCTGATAGCATGTCCTTGTGCCTTTGGCTTAGGCGCTCCCCTGATCATTGCCCGAGCTTTTGATCTTGGAATTCGCAATCAAATTATCTTTAAAAGCCAGCGTGCTGTAGAACAATTTTCGATGATAAAACAAGTATTTTTTGATAAAACCGGAACATTAACAGTTTTAGAACCAAAGGCGGTTCTTTTGAAGGTCAATTATAGTATTATATCCGAACAGCATCTTGCAGAATTACTCCATCAAATAATTTCTTATTCACAACATCACCTTCCTAAGGCATTATATGAATGGAGTAAAGATTACATGAATGGGCATCCATCATCCCTAGAACCTCTTACTGATTTTCATGAAGAATTAGGGGAGGGAGTCAGCTTCGTCTACCATGGAAAAAATTTTCGATTAGGAAGAGCAAGGTGGTCGCAAGTGCCCGAAGATAAGAATGCTACTGTTCAACTGTCCATCAATGGAGAATTTGGTGCGTCTTTTAGCCTTAAGGAGCGACTACAAATAGGGGCGGAAACACTTATACAATATCTCAAGCAAAATAATATCCAAATGGAAATTCTTAGTGGAGACAGTAATGAAAAGGTTCAGGAGCTGAATTGGCAGTTAAAGATTGGAAAATTTAAGGCTGGGCTAACCCCTCAAGGAAAACGTAAAATCTTGCAAAATACCAAGTTTCCTTCCATGATGATCGGGAATGGGATTAACGATTCTCTAGCTCTAGCAACAGCTCCACTCAGTGTTGCTGTTAAAAAGTCCAGTCAATTAGCACAAGAAAATGCTGATCTTGTGCTAAAATCCTACGATTTGTCAAGACTTATCAACGGATTTAAAATTTCGAAAGCTTGTCGCAAGGCGTTGGTAAGAGGCTTCACTTTTGCTATTACCTTTAACTTATTTGGTATTAGTTTAGGAGCCATGGGTTTCCTGACACCAGTAGTTGCAGCGATACTGATGCCAATTAGTTCTTTGACTATCGTTTATATTTCTACTAGCTGGGAGGCTTAAAGTGGAAGTTCTATATATATTAATTGGCGCAAGTTTTTTATTGGGATTCCTGGGTTTACTAGCATTCATATGGGCTACTAAATCAGGGCAATTCGAGGATTTACAAACGCCCGCGGAAAAGATTGTTTTTGATGATTAATTTTGTTGGAAGGAGAAGAAATTGTCTGGTTCAGTTAAATCAGGTCTCGAGAATTACGATGACCGTATTGCCCGCTTATTTATATGGGCAACATTAATTTGGGGTACCATTGGGATGACAGTCGGGGTGCTGGCAGCTTTGCAGCTAGCTTTTTGGCCTGCAAATGGGGGACTCCCCTGGATTACCTTTGGTCGCATTCGTCCTATTCATACTGACGCCATGATTTTTGCTTTTGCTGGTAATGCTATTTTTGGTGGCATGTACTACTCGTTACAGCGTTTATGTAAAAGACGTCTTTGGTCTGATTTTTTGAGTAACATCCATTTTTGGGGGTGGCAGCTTATTATTGTAGCGACAGCTGTTACCTTTGCTTTAGGGATCACCCAAGGTAAAGAGTATGCGGAAATGGAATGGCCGATTGATTTGGCTATTGCTGTTATTTGGGTCATTATGGCCGTAAATGTCTTTGGTACCATTGCTTATCGTCGCGTTGAACATCTCTATGTTGCTATTTGGTTTTATGTGGCCTCGATTATAACCATTGCTATGCTCCATATTGTCAATAATCTGGCTATTCCGGTTAGTTTTTTTAAAAGCTATTCCATATACGCAGGTGTGCAGGATGCTTTGGTACAATGGTGGTATGGACACAATGCTGTAGGCTTCTTACTCACAACACCCTTTCTAGGATTGATGTACTACTTTATACCTAAGGCAGTTGGTAAGCCTGTTTATTCCTACAGATTGTCTATCCTTCACTTTTGGGCACTGGTCTTCGTTTACATATGGGCTGGACCTCACCACCTGCTTTATACATCCCTACCGGAATGGGCTCAATCTTTAGGTATGGTATTTAGTCTTGTCCTGATCGCCCCATCATGGGGAGGAATGATCAATGGGCTTTTAACCATGCGTGGAGCTTGGGACAGAGTTAGGGAAGATCCTATTCTTAAGTTTTTTGTCATGGCTCTCACCTTTTACGGCATGTCTACTTTAGAGGGACCTTTGCTTTCCATTAAGTCGTTGAACCTTCTATCTCACTACACCGACTGGACCATTGCCCATGTTCACGGTGGTGCTCTTGGTTGGGTTGGCGGTATGGTTTTTGGAATGATCTACTGGTTAGCCCCTAAACTTTGGGGAGTGCCTCTCTATAGTAAAAAGCTTGCCAATACCCACTTCTGGGTAGCCACCATTGGGTTACTTCTCTATATCACAGCCATGTGGACTGCTGGCATTACTCAAGGTCTCATGTGGATGTCAACAACTAGCGAAGGTCTGTTGAAATACCCTAACTTCTTAGAAACCGTTCTAGCATTAGTTCCCTTATACTGGATTCGCATGATTGGAGGGCTCCTTTATCTAAGTGGTTCCATCATTTGTATCTATAATGTTTATAAAACGGCTCAATCAGGGCAAGCCACAGTCGTTCAGGTTGACACAAGTGGCGACCGCCATGTAGCTCCCCGCACTTTGCACGAACGCTTGGAAAGCAAAGCTGCAGTGTTAACAGTAGTAGCACTATTGGCTGTTCTTGTTGGTGGCATCGTAGAATTTATTCCCGCGTTCCTAATGGAGACAAAGGTGCCGACTGTGACTGCAGTGACACCATATACGCCTCTGGAACTCCAAGGACGAGACATTTATATCCGAGAAGGTTGCTACAACTGCCATTCCCAAATGGTAAGGACCTTTCAAAAAGAAGAGATGCGCTATGGTCCCCACTCTGAAGCCTATGAGTTTATTTACGACCATAATTTTCAATGGGGTTCAAAACGAACCGGTCCAGACCTGCATCGCGTTGGGAAAAAATACCCAAACCTATGGCACTATCGCCATATGATGGATCCCCGCACCACCTCACCAGGATCTATCATGCCACCCTATCCGTGGTTGCTTGAAGATACGGTTGATAGCAGTTTGCTGTCTGCAAAATTGGATGCGCTTAGCAAGCTTGGCGTTCCCTACTCTAAAGAGCTCATTGCTAACCCCACTCCAGCCTACGATCATCAGGCTCAGGAAATTGTTGATTCCTTACTAAAAGATGGAGTTTCCGTTACAAAGGATAAGGAAATTATCGCTATGATAGCTTACCTACAAAAGCTTGGAACAGAAAGGGCTGAAGATGAAAGATCTCATTAAAGCGGCTCTCTTTGAAGGGGGAGCTGGTATTTGGGGGGTAACAGCCCTAATCCTATTTTTCGGGGTTATGGTTGGAGTTAGCATTTGGATTCTTCGCCCCGGATCAAAACAGTACTACCAATATGTTGCCAAGCAGGCTTTGAAGGGAGAGAAGCAATGAGCCAAAAATCCAATGATGTTGAGCGACCCTTTGTCGTAGATGGAATCAAAGAGTATGATAATCCATTACCCTCTTGGTGGGTCATTTTGTTCTGGTTTACCATTATTTACGGAGTTGCTTACCTAGCTTACCTTCATGTGTTTGGTGGTGCGACTCTTGATGATGAATTGGTAGCAGACCGTGCGGCCTATGTACAATTAATGAACCAGCAGGAATCAAACTCCACAGAAGATCCCACGGACCTTCTTGCTACGATGCAAGATCCCGAGGTCATTGCCGCAGGGGAGGTTCACTTTAAGGCTAATTGCGCACCTTGTCACGGGCCACAAGGCCAGGGACTTGTGGGGCCAAATCTAACTGATAAGTATTGGATTCATGGAGGCAGCCCAGAAGACATTATTAAGACCATAACCGATGGCGTACCTGCCAAAGGGATGGTGCCTTGGAAGGCTATACTCGGAACTAAGAAAATCAAAGAGGTGGCGGCCTTTATCTATGGCTTAGAAGGAACAAATCCACCCAATGGGAAGGCCCCTGAGGGCGAGATTTATGAAAGATAATTCCCATGATTCTGACTTACTTAGGGCGCCTACCATAGAGGCGTCTGGGCGCCGACGCTGGATCTACCCTGACCGACGCCCTGGTCGGTTGGTGTCTATCCGCCGGCGTCTGGCGGTTGTCTTGATGGCCGTTTATTTGATCGTTCCTTTTTCAACGTTTCAAGGCCGTCCTCTGCTTCGCTTTGATGTGCTCGATAGTAAGATATTCTTTCTAAGCTACGTTTTCCCCTTCCATGACGCTAGTTATTTTGTTTATGTCTTTATCTTCTTAGCTCTTTTACTCTTCTTTGTTACTTCTCTATATGGCCGCCTTTGGTGCGGCTATGCATGCCCCCAGACTGTGTTTGTAGAGTGGTTAATCAGACCAATAGAAGAACTTATTGAAGGTAATTCTCGAAAACGTTACTTAAGAGATCGCGGCCCTTTAACCTTTGACAAGGTTTGGCGCAAGACCGCAAAATATCTCATTTACATGGTTGCTATCATAATTATTTCCAATGCCTTTCTTGGTTTTTTTGTTGACCCTAAAGTTTTGATGCATTGGATGGGCAGTCCCCCTGCAGAGCACCCCTGGGCTTTTGGTTTCATGCTGCTATTAAGCGGAACTTTATTTTTGGATCTAGTATGGTTTCGTGAGCAGTTTTGCTCCTTTCTTTGTCCTTATGCGCGCTTTCAATCAGTAATGATTGATAATAATACACCAACCATTGCTTACGATTTTAATCGTGGCGAACAACGGGGGCGTAAAAAAGAATCCGGCGACTGCATTGATTGCCAACACTGTGTCCGTGTATGTCCTACTGGGATTGATATTCGCAATGGGCTTCAGCTTGAATGCATTCAATGTGGCCGATGTGCTGATGCTTGTGACAGGATTATGGCCAATTTAAAAAGAAAGCCAGGTTTGATTCGTACCGCATCAGTTCATGAAATGGAAAAGTCGAGTATAAAACACATACGCATAAGACCGATCTTGTACTTAGCGGGGCTCATACTCATACTAGCCATAGTTGGTATCAAAGTCTCATTGCGACGCCAGCTAAACTATACCTTTATTCGCCAACCGGGAACAACCTATACACATTTGGATGAGGGGCACTTTGCCAACTACTACCAAATTAGGGTTAATAACCAGACGAGTCAAACTCATCAGGTTAGTATTACCGCATCAGATGGTACAAAACTTCTTTGTAGCATTTGTGGTCAAAATATTGCGGGGTTTGAGGATCTCAATGGTAACCTTGTGATTATCGTCCCTAAGCTTTATAAAAACAAATCTGTTGCTTTAACACTAGACCATCAGTTTGTAAAAAAAATTCCCCTCATTCTTCCCTGAAACTATTTTCTAATAATTTACTGTTTTTGCGACCTGCTCTTAGTCATGATGGGATTTACTTATCATGATTAGGGGGGATCTTATGAAAATTTTCCAGTTTTTTTGTCTTATTTTTATACTGTCATCTTGTGGCTTAGACACCCAGCACAGCAATATCCTAAAAAGTAACAGCAACGATCCATTGTGCCCTTCGTATTTATTATTGGTAGCAATGCCGGTAAAGAAGGAACTCAGCCCATAACCAACTATTATGAGCATATGGCAAACGACCTCCCTCGCCTTGATCTGCCGAGCTATCAGTGTTCCTAAAGTAACTTATCAAAAGGTTTATGATGTAAATACCTAAACATTTTGCAGTCGCCTGCCAGTATATATTGGTGGTGCGACGAAACTAAAGCACTAGGCTTTGTGCCTAGTAGCTATGAGATAGGAGGGGGCAACATTTTTGTGCAACCCCTAGCTCTTGTACTGAGATGGGGGCTTACTATAGTGGGATTATCTGCTTTGGCTCCCTAGTGAGATTGTTTTTTTCCATATGGGATACAATCGCGCTCCCAAGTGATAGATTAATCATCGGAGCTAGGGCGATTTTCGCATCCGAGTTCACTCGCAAGTAGGTTGGGGGAGTAATAGTACTGAACTCCATTCTTGGGTAGAGCCAGCAATATGGTGCAATACTCCACGATAGTTTACCAATTGAGTTAATCCACACATTCTATTAGGTCCATTGACTATATTCATACCGATATCATCGTTCTGGGGTAACAATAAACCGATGCTTGTAAGTGACGAAAGACCCAAAAAAGAATCTAAATAAGGATTATTTTGCAAGGTCAGGGAGCCACCAATACTTTCTAAACGACTTAAAAAAGTAAGATCTAGTAAGCTAAGTTGATCAGAAATGTTCAAATCACCTGGAATATGCTTAATGTATTTAAAGAATCCTCGCAAGCCTTCCATACTCCCATAACCTTGTAAAACAAAACTGCCTGATAGCTTTTCAGGGCTTATGGTACTTAAGTCTGAAATTGCACTACCACCAAATATATAAACATTACCTATATCTTTAAGCATTGCAAGATAGACCATATCTTCATTATCGATATTAGCTCCCTCATTGATATGTAGATCACCAAGGTATTCGAGCTTGCTAAGCGGTGAAAGATCATCAATCAAGGAGTTGCCCCCATTTCCAAATCGAAAATTGTCTATGTCTAAACGAACCAAGTTTTCTAAGCCTTCAAGGGATTCTACTTGGCTACCCAGTGCGGGCATTTTAAGTTGCGTTAGTCGCGATAGTCCTGCAAAAGAAACTATAAATGCATGGTTATCCAACTGCAATTCCCCTAGACTTTCAATACTTTCCATCTCAGTAAAATCCTGAGGACCAACAAAAGCTCCCACTTTCAATGCACCTTTTACGGTTTTTAGATTTTCCAAGCCAGCAAAGGATTTCAAATTGGTATTAAGCCCATCTATTATAAAACTTCCTCCCACTTCTTCAAGATTTCTTAGGGAGGTGAAATCTGAGAGTTGTGACCTTCTTATTTCAAAGTCTCCTGTGATCTTTTTTAGTTGATCCAGCCCCGGGAGAGAGCTTAAAGGTCCATCTACGATTAAGTCACCATTAAATATATTGATACATTGAGATACTTCAGTTAGATCATCACGAGATCTGATCAAAATACTGGCCGAACAAATATCAGGGGCTATGTTACAGTCAGTTAGGGTATCCACAATCTCACCGGATTGAAGTATATCATCATAAGGTTCTTGGTCGATGCCCCAGATTAGTTTTTTTCCACCATAGGTGCATTCGCTATTACTACCTCCCGGAATCATTTCTGAAGCAAGAATTACTTGCTCAGCACTTTCGCCTGCCTCACCATGACAAAGGTAAGTGATAAGGATATCCTCGTCATATATAGCTAACCCTCCTTCGACACAATGCTCTCCCGGTGGCTCTGTAATTACCTGTAGATTTTCACCATCTGCACCGTTAGCTCCATTGCATACGGGGTAGGATTCCTTTAATTCACTAACATCACCATTTTCATCCAGCTGATTATTGTTATTAAGGTCCCATCCAATTTTTATGATAGTACCTCCAGCTGGGCAGATCTCTCCAGGGGCAATAGCAGAAACATTGATGATAGGCTGTGCTGTAATGATATCCAATGATTCATCATCCTTTCCTTGATCCGTTGGTGATTTGTCTTTTTTACCGCAAGAGGAGACTATTAGACAAAAAAGCAAGATAGGGGATAGGTGACAATAAAATCTCATACTGTAGCTCCTATTTGAAAACCATTACCTAAATGTAAGACTACGAAATTACAATTATTTTTAGGTATCAAGGGAAGCTTACTGCAAAATTTATTCCACCAGTAAGGATTGAGAATTTAATACATACCGGATGTAGAGAATGTCATTCCTGAGAATTTTGACTAAGACATAGACACTAATATAAACGAGATACCTAAAGCTCAGCGCTATAGTGCAGGGTTTAGGTTATCTTAAAACTCCCATCATGATGTAAATAAGTATTTCATTTAGTAATCAGGTATTTGGCTTTTCTCAATATCTCTGCCTTAACTGCACCCAGGATATTCGTATCGTCGATCACTCCTGTAAGAGTAAATTCTATTTAAGGCGTGGAAGAGTTGATGGTGAGAACTTTGCCCAGTCTATCGCAGCTAAACTCTATGAGGACGTAGAATTATCGGCACGTAGTGTTGACGATTCCAGCGCAGTTCCGGTCGATCTTTTATAGGAACAGATTTACAGATGATTTGTACAGCGCATTCATATCAATGGGCTGGCTTTTTGTAAAAAGATGTATATCGCCATTGTATATATGAGGTGTTTCCTCACATTGACTGAAATCTGGAACTTCTATTCCCTGTACAACAGTAAGTTTCTAAGAGTTAGTTCTCCTTTTGGCATAACGCGACAAGTGCTGTACTTTCCGGATTCCAGATATATATTAGCGGGCTTTGATTGCTAAGTGAAAGGAAATGTGTCCCCTCTAAAACATAAAAAAATCCAAAAGAATTTATGCTCGATAGCACCAGGGTAGGTAGGCTCCTTCCATGTAGATATTGTGGTGAGAGGCTGGAGCCGGGAGCTTGTATCGTCATAATCAGTTTATGAGATCGGCTTTAGAAATTATTTTCTAAGCTAAGAATCATAAACATGAAAGTCAAAGGGGTGTGAATTATGTTCTAAAACATTATCATACTGTGCTAGCAGTCTAATAAGATCCATGCTAGTTACGAGTCCATGGACCTTGTCACCATTGACAATGGGTACACAGTCTATTTTATTTCGTATCATTAACTGACATATCTCGGTTGTCGTTGATTCAAGACTACATGTTTTAATATCTGAAACCAACACATCACCAATGCGACGATGGGGAAAAGATAAGATTCCATTTTCATCACACATTGCGATCTTAAAAATATCACGCTCTGAAACAACTCCTTCTAGTTCTCCTGAGTCCATAACCAATAAATGGCGGATGTTATACTCTGTCATCAGCTCATAGCCCCTCCTTACGCTATCATAAGGTGAAATTGTAACGACTTTGACTTTCATAACCCCTTGCCATTCCATAACATACCTCTTTAGAATTAATAAGAAATGGCCCCCTATGGAGGCCATTAACATGAAGTTAGGCTAAGGCTTCCTCTCCATTTAACATATCGGTTTTAATTTCTTTGCTGATCACTCGTCCTTTGATTCTTTTTTCTTTTTTGCGACGTAAATATTTTTCCACTTGATCTGCTAATTTATTGATAGCACTATACATATCACCATTTTGAGAGTGTAGTGCAATTTCATCTCCCGTTTTGTCTTTTAAATTGAGTTTAACAATATGCTGATCTTTTTCCACAACAAACGTCAATAATCCTCCGGTCGGCTGTTGCGTTAAGCGATCAATTTTTGCTCCAATTTTTTTCTGAGCATAATCTTCGATGGCTTCAGTCCGTTCCATGTGTAAAAAAGCTGTTCGAAACAACATATGGATTCCTCCACTTAAATTGTAGAAAGAGAGTTTCCTCTCATGTCTAATTTAATACCAAATCATTTACCGTCAAGTCCAGTAGCTTTATCAAAAAGCTTTCTAACTTACTTCAATCATTTTATTATTAATACTTGGGACCGCATTAAATGCCAGTTCATTATTAATTTTTTCTGCAAGCGATTCCTGGCTTTCTTGACTTCCATGATTTAAATAAATTTTGGGACTACCTTGCAAATGCCTTAACCAATCGATAATTTCGTCTTCGTCAGCATGTGCAGATAAAGCTTCCAGAGTGGCAATTTCAGCCTCTATGGGAGTCTCTTTATGATGTATGCGCAGGGTCCCGGTACGATAGTTTTCTTGTAGGTATCTTCCCTTTGAGCCTTCTGCTTGATAACCACAGAACAGAACTAAATTTTCAGGATGTGGTAGCCGTGCCTTTAAATGATGCAGTATCCGTCCACCACTAAGCATACCTGAGGCTGTGATAACTACCATCGGTCCTTCTTTCATACATAATAGCATTGATTCATCGCTTGTTGTAGATATGGAAAACTTCTCAGGAAAGAATTTCACCCCTTGAAAAGCATTTGAAATCTTTTGATCATGATCGCTTTTTAAGAAGATTTCTGTGGCTTGGGTTGCCATAGGAGAATCCAAGTGAATGGGGATGGTCGGTATCCTTTTTTGGTGTTCTAATAGGCTTAGAGCATAAATGATATCTTGGCTACGCCCCACAGCAAAAGCAGGGATTACTAATACCCCTTTTCGGTGATAGACTCTATTTACTATGCTAGCTAGTTGAGGCAAAAAGTCTTTCTGAGAATGCTTGCGATTGCCATAGGTAGACTCCATAATGACAAAGTCGGAGTGATCCACAAACTCCGCTTCTTTAAGTGTCAGCGATTGCTTGCGCCCTAGGTCACCACTAAAGGTCAATATTTTATTTTTGTGTCCGTGGTGAATTTGGAGTTGTAGAATAGAAGAGCCCACAATATGTCCGGCACGCAAAAGCCTTAGGCTCAAGCA
This sequence comes from Pseudobacteriovorax sp., assembly GCA_050293845.1. Taxonomy (GTDB): domain Bacteria; phylum Bdellovibrionota_B; class Oligoflexia; order Oligoflexales; family Oligoflexaceae; genus DT-89. Next base: position 10,494 of record JBNKNM010000149.1, read on the forward strand.
AGATGTTATTTTATGCCACTGGTTTCTTGCCATTGGCTGAAACAAGTCAATGGCTTTTTCCGCATCTTCAGTTGTAAACAATGGGACGGCAGGTTTATGACGAGAGTATCCTGTTGCATTCGCGTATTTTGCAAACTCCTCTTCCAAATGTGCTGAGTCGAGCAGAATTACACGCCCTAAATCGGCAGTTCCTTTGCTGCAATAGACAGCACCTTGAAAACCGCCTTTAACCAAGAGCGGCAATCGACCTATGTGGTCCAGATGAGCATGAGTCAAGAATACAGCTTCGATGTCTTCGGGGTTGAAGGGGAAGGCGACTCTATTTCTGGCTCTTACTTCTTTCGCTCCCTGGAACTGACCACAATCTATGAGATATTTTTTTTGATTGCTTTCCAAAAGAGATAAACTACCCGTGACGGTATCAACAGCTCCCAAGAGTTTTAGTAAATCTGTCATCAAATTTCCCCTTCCTAAATAAGGTAAGCAATTCTGATGCCACCACTATAATAAACTAATTTGATTAATTAATTGTAAGAACCTTTTACCCTGCTGTTGGAAATCCTCCCATTTCCTCTAATAGGTCAATTTTGCCGAAATATCCGCTAGTTATGAAATCTTGACAAGAAGAATCAACTATGTTTCGATCGATCTTCAAAATATGTTCAGTTTCCTGCGTTAATTCTTCTAAGGAGATAATTATGGGTGTGTTGGTTAATAAGCCTGCTCCGGATTTTACGGCAACAGCTGTTGTAAACAAGGACTTCAAAGAGATCACTTTATCTGACTATAGGGGAAAAAATGTATTATTGTTTTTTTACCCCTTAGACTTTACTTTTGTTTGCCCCACTGAGCTTCATGCCTTTCAAGAAAAGTTGGAAGTGTTCAACTCCAAGAATACAGAAGTTATTGGGGTCTCAGTTGACAGTCAATTTAGTCATCTTGCTTGGCTTAATACTCCAAAATCTGATGGCGGTATCGAGGGAGTCACTTATCCCATCGTTTCAGACATCAACAAGACCATAGCTAGGGATTACGATGTTTTGATTCCTGAGGATGGTGTGGCCTTAAGGGGCGCTTTCCTTATCGACTCTAAAGGAGTGGTACGCCAGCAAACAGTGAACGACTTGCCTCTTGGCAGAAATATCGATGAATTCATCAGGCTTGTAGACGCTTTAACGTTTACCGAAGAGCATGGTGAAGTATGCCCGGCGAACTGGGAAGAAGGGCAGAAGGCTATGACACCTGACGAGTCTGGTCTAAAAAGCTACTTCGGCGAATAAAAACAGGCGGATAGAATCCGCCTCCATCCTCTCCATCGCACCCATTTATGCTTCCTTTTTACCATATCTAAAAAAGTAATCATGCTTCGTCTACCATTAGGTGGAACAGAAAAATTATGTACTGGGTAAAAATCTTGCTGCCAAATGCCACCAGCTTGGTTAGAACGAGACTTGTCTCTTTTCGCATTTGATGCATAAATATAAGAAACTAGCAAGTTTGACTAATAAAAGGGGTGTCAAAATGACAAATTCTCGGTCCATAGCTCCACAGCCCATCAACGAACCCGTTCTTGATTACAAACCTCAGAGTCCGGAGCGTACACAACTTTTCCAAGCGATAACAGAAATGAAGAAAAGTGTGATCAACATTCCCTTAGTCATCAACGGTGAGTCTATATACACAGAGGCCACTGACAAGTTGCTTTGTCCCCATAATCACTCCCTTACATTGGCGAAGGTCAGTCGGGCTACAACAGAGCATGCCGAACTAGCTGTAGCATCTGCTCTGAAAGCGCAACAAGAATGGGCTGCGCTACCTTGGGAAGCTCGCGCTAGTGTATTTTTAAAAGCAGCCGACTTACTAGCCATCAAGTACCGGTCTCAGATCAATGCTGCTACCATGCTAGGTCAATCGAAAACTTGTCATCAAGCTGAGATCGATGCAGCTTGTGAACTTATAGACTTCTTCCGCTTTAATGTTCATTACGCAGAAAAAATCTATAGCGAACAGCCAAATTCCTCTCCTGGCTTGTGGAACCGTAGTGAAGTCAGAGGACTTGAGGGTTTTGTTTATGCCATTTCACCCTTTAACTTCACCTCTATTGCCGTAAACTTGCCAGCCGCTCCCGCCCTTATGGGTTGCACAGTCATTTGGAAACCCGCCCCCACATCCATGCTAGGAGTTTGGATTGGCCTTCAAGTTTTAGAAGAGGCGGGTTTACCCAAAGGCGTGATTAACATGCTGAGTGGGGACCCTCAAGAAATAAGTTCTGTGCTGCTCCCTCATCCTGAGTTGTCAGGAATACACTTTACGGGGTCAACTGCTACCTTTAATCACCTTTGGCGAACGGTCGGTGAAAACATAGACCATTACAAGTACTACCCACGTATCGTTGGTGAAACGGGAGGTAAGGATTTTATTTTTGCCCATAATTCAGCAAACATAAATGAATTAGGCACCGCTATTTTGCGAGGAGCATTCGAATACCAAGGGCAAAAATGCTCGGCTGCATCTCGCGGTTATATTCCGGAAAGTCTTTGGGAGCCACTCCAAGGTTACCTAAAAGAACAAGTGGCCACTATCAAAATGGGTGATGTGGAAGATTTTAGCAATTTCATGGGAGCCGTTATTGATCAAAAGTCATTCAACAAAATCAAGGGTTACATTGATCATGCACAAAACTCCTCTGAAGCTGAAATCGTCTGTGGTGGTAACTATTCTGATGAGAAAGGTTATTTTATAGAACCTACTATTGTTCGTGCTATTTCTCCTGACTATAAAACTATGGTTGAAGAAATATTTGGTCCCGTATTCACACTTTACGTATATCCGGATGATCAATTAACAGAGACCCTAGAGCTTTGTAATAAGGGTACAAGATATGCACTTACAGGAGCTATTTTTGCCAAAGATAGGCATATCATTCAGGAGATGAGTCAGGCCTTAGTCAACGCAGCCGGTAATTTTTATATCAATGACAAGCCGACAGGTGCGGTAGTGGGGCAGCAACCCTTTGGTGGAGGACGGGCTTCTGGAACTAACGACAAAGCAGGAAGTATGCTTAATCTTCTGCGATGGGTTTCATTCCGTACCATCAAAGAGAACTTTCGTTCCATAACGGACTATAGGTATCCTTACATGGAGCAATAGTACCTGGAATCCGAAAAAATCTTCGCTTGCTGCGTTATGCCAACCTTCCGAAATCCTCACCTACCTTGGGTACGTTGCGGTTTAGTAAGGTCGTCGTGCCTTGCACTCAAAGATTTTTCGCATTCCTTAAAATTATTAACTTATTTTTCGATCCGGGGTAGTACCCCCTGATCGGGAAATTTTTACACTGACTGTTCGGCAAATATCTTCATTAATAAGGTTAGTTTTGGTTATTTCCTCATGCCTCGGCTCAGAGGAAAATTGCGGATCCTC
>JBNKNM010000150.1:0-13885 GCA_050293845.1 Pseudobacteriovorax sp.
TTGCTAGTGGTCTGGTCAACTAGTCTCCCTTGCGAGTCACCTCACAAGCCCCCTCCTTTAGGTGGGGGTAATTGACTATTATGTGTATAGTAAATCTAGTTTCCACAGCTACTCAGGAATTAATTTGAGGAGCCACATCAATATTGGCTCTGACCTTCATATCATGCTCAATAACCTTTAAAGATAAGAAAAAATCCCCAATAAAATACAGAAGACCCGCTAGCAAACTTAGTAATCCCATGGAAAAGAATAGTATGGGAAAGAAACCTACATGGATGCCAAAGCTGAGGGAAAGGAAGATACATAAGATGGTGAGGACCACAAAGGCGGCTGCGCAAATTTCCAGAACGATCATCAAGCGCAGCAAGCGGGCTCTTTGGTATAGGGTCTTAAACTCCTGATTCATATGATTGGAACCCAGGGCCATGCCGTATAGCTTGGGACCTTCACGGAGTAGAGTGCGGATACGGTCGATGACCCTTCCGTAACGTAAGCTCATAGCTGAAACAATAGCAACTATACCGGTGATGAGAAATACTGGAGCTACAGAAGCGGACAATATTTTTACCAGCTCAGAAGTTTGTGTATGAATATTCGGCATATAAAACCCTTCGAATTTTTTTGCTAATGTCTCGTGCTTTTCCCATGGTTTTGACGTAAACTTCGCCTTTTCCCTCCAAGGGAATAATAAGACTTTATGGCCATATGTACAAAGTCTTTGGTGTAAAACTTTATAGTTTGTTATGCTTTTGCTACTGAATTTGCTACCGAAAACTGAAAGTCCACAACATGACAATAGCCGCGAGACTCGACTCACTTCTTGTAGAAAAATTTGGCTTTGCGCATTTTCGAGAACATCAAAAAGAAGTATGTCTTAACGTAGCATCGGGAAATGACTCATTACTTGTGATGCCCACAGGAGCCGGAAAATCATTGTGTTTCCAACTACCCGGTATTGCTTTGGCTGGGACTACCTTGGTTATCTGCCCTTTGATCGCACTTATCGACGATCAGGTGACCAAGCTGCAAGAAATAGGGCTCCGTGCCGTGGCGATCCATTCAGGGTGTTCACGACAGGAGTCGCGCTTAAATTGCCAGAAGTTTCTTGCGGGTGAAGTAGACTTCCTTTTTGTGGCTCCCGAAAGGCTGGGACTGCCAGGTTTTGTGCAGCTATTAAGCAAAAACCCTCCGACACTCATAGCGGTGGATGAAGCCCACTGTATTTCCCAGTGGGGACACGATTTTCGGCCTGACTACCGTATGCTCGGGGAAAGGCTGCAAGGTCTGCGCATGCATGCACCCTTGATTGCTTTGACGGCAACAGCTACACCACAGGTGCAAAGGGATATTGTCGATCAGCTGCAGATGAAAGATGCGACAATATATGCTCATGGCTTTCGGCGATCGAATATTGCTATTGAAGGGATAGAGTGCAAAAAATCACAGCGATTATCAATCGTTAAAAAAATCCTCCAGGACGAAGAGCGAAAGCCTGCCATTTTCTATTCACCAACACGCAAGATGGCAGAGGAATTTGCTTTTGAATTGGGAGAAGGGGTCGTAGCATATCATGCCGGACTAGCTTCTGAGCAACGACTGGCTATTCAGAACGATTTCCTACAGGGACATGCTGATGTTATTGTGGCGACTGTCGCTTTTGGAATGGGCATAGATAAGTCTAATATTCGGACCGTCGTACATCTTGGGTTTCCTAGCAGTATAGAAGGCTACTATCAAGAAATTGGTAGAGCAGGTCGTGATGGCTTGCCAAGTCGAGCCATTCTGCTTTACTCGTTTGCCGATATTAAGACCCACGAATTCTTGTTTAACAAAAACTATCCTGAAAAAGCCGAGCTGAGCAAATTCCTGGCAACCATTCCCGATGAGGGGTGTCTCATAGATTCGCTCGAAGATAGCTGGGATTTTGACCTTAGAAATGGTCTGGAAAAGTTGTTAATTCATGGCGCCATAAAAATAGAAGCTGACATGGTATTTCCGACCCATGGGCCCTGGCAAGCGCGATATGAAGAACAGCGGCAGCATCGCTATGATCAGCTTTACAATGTCCATGCCTACGCAAAAAACTCTGGAACGTGCCGTATGTTACAGCTTATGGCTTACTTTGGTGATCCTGATGCTGGAGGAGAAACCTGTCATCAATGTGATATATGCTGTGAATCTAGTTCTGACCTTATGCAAACGAGACCGCTTACGAAAAATGAACAAGGGTTAGTCAGGAAAATTTACGAACAATTGCGTACCAAGTTCGGCCCTAGCAGTTCTAAGCTGTACAAGCTGACCTTAGAGCCCCAAGGCTATACTAGAACACGCTTTGATGAGTTACTAGATGTTCTAATTCGCCATTCCTATGCAAAGTTTGATAGTGTGACCTTCGAGGCAGCGGATGGACGGCAAGTTTCCTATCAAGCTGTTATTTCAAAAAAGAGCCTGCTGCAAGTGGATCTGGAGCGCTTAACCATAAGTGAGCTTTCAACAGACAATAGCAAAATGACGAGTTCCAAAAGGAAATTTAAGTCTGTCTCCCGCGAAGCGGTCCCGCAGGTTATTAGCGATGGCGAGGATAAATTGCTATTTGATAAACTGCGCGATTGGAGGCTCAGTGAATCGAAGAAAAATAAGGTTGCAGCATTCGTTGTGCTCAGCAATAAAGCGCTGTCCGCGATTGCCACCACAAAGCCTAAAGATCAATCAGACTTGCTCGGTATACCAGGAATTGGTCCTGCTAAATACGAAAAATACGGGAGGGATCTTCTAGCAATCGTGCGACAGTTTAAAAACTAAAATCTTACGGTATGGGATCATTTTCTTTACAATCTTGGCATTATTACAGTAATGCGGGCGAAGCGTTGACAACTTAGGCACCCCTGCTTACGAGGTGATCACTGTATTTGTTTAGTCCATGAAATGATTTGCTATAAATCTGCATCTTAGGGCTTTGCATAGAGAATGAGCACGATTTTTTTGCTGAAGCCAGTTCAGAACGGGGTCTATTTTTCAATAGCTTGTCTTGGTATTATCTGTGCATATTAAGGCAAGTAAATCATGGTTGGCAAGAAGCCTATGGTAGGTTATGGACGCATTTTCATTATGTGTCCGTCTCGGGTCGGGTCTATTCAAAGAGAATGGGCTGACTTGATCTTTACATATAATGTAGCTATATTCCAGTTCACTAGTTTTATCACCTCTATCCTTGCAATTCATAGATAGTATAAATTATTTGCGTAACGCTGATCATATCTTTTTAGCAGATCTGACATTTCCATAAAAAAAATATTTAGGATATGAATATGCTTTCCGATATATTTTCGAGTAAGCACGTAGCGTTTAAAAAATTGACTGTTTGCAACTGCGTTAAACAATACAGTTTATGATGAAATAGATTTCTATAAGAAAGTTTAGAGACTATTAAATGTTGTTGACCAAAACTCCATTACTTTTAAGCTTGGTTATCGCTACATATGCTAGTGCTTATCCTCAGGCTCATGACTCCGGGAATTCCTTAAAAGCGGAAACTCTTCACTGTGCCAAAGAATTAAGTTGTTTTTTACGTAGTGAGTCACTAGAGCAAACGGTTAAAATTAGAGGTGACTGGCTAATATTCTGGAAGCAATTACTTACTCCAAAACAATTTGAAGCTGCATTACAAAAATCTGGAAGAGAAATCCGGACGCTAAGTTTATCATTTGTGCAAGATTTTAGTGATGTTGCCAAGGATGGTCATGGTTATATTACGGTTCAGAAAGAATTAATCTTTGAAAAATCGCAAAATATAGCTATGTTTTTTCCTACTACTTCATCTGCGCGCAAGGTATGGCTTAATGATAATTTGATATTAGAACAAGGGGTTGTTGGTCGCAGCTTTGAGGAAGAAACCCTAGGTACAAAGAGTGAATCGATACGTACTTTTGCTCACGCTGGAGTTAACAAGCTTACGATTCAAATTTCAAATTTTCACCATTTTTATGGTGGTCACACCAGAAATATAATAATCGGAACACCATCTCAAATAGATCTTTTAATGAATAAGATGACAACCAATGATGCTCTTAGTATTGGTGCTATTTTGATCATGACCTTCTACCATCTTTATTTATGGATCATTCGTAGAACAGATATGGGCAGTCTATTCTTTTCATTTTTTTGTGCCAGTATCGGCATTCGTTCCATAGCTATGGGAGGGGCTCAACTACTGCATCAATTTATTAACGGCAGTGAAGGAGTCCTATTAAGAGTAAAATTAGAGTATTTTGGATTTTCTTTTGGAGCGTTGATGATTGGAATGTTCATGCATTCTCAGTTTTATAAGGAATACAACAAATGGGTAGCGACTATAGGCGGAGTTCCTTTTGGTGTATGGACTCTAGTAATCATTTTTACATCCCCAAATTTTTTCCCCAAATGGCTTACTTTTTTTCAATTTTGGACCGTTGGTTTTGGAATTGTTGGTATTTTAGCGCTGATCTTAGCTATTTTAAGAAAGCGAGATGGTGCCGGGTTATCATTACTAGGGTTCGGTATATTTTTTGTTTGTGTAACGCACGATATTCTAAGGGCTTTAGGGACTATTGAAAGTTCTATGGAAATTACTCAATTAGGACTATTTATGTTCCTGTTTTTTCAATCAACTATTCTAGCTTATCGTTTTAATAAATCTTTCATCAAATTAGACCATGCAGAAAGAGAAATTAGGTCACTTAACCTGAGTCTAGAAAAGAAGGTTGAAGAACGCACCAAGCAAATCAACACTATACTGTCCAATGTACAGTCAGGTTTTTTAATCATTTCTGAAAATTGTATAATCCAACCCGGATTTACCCAGTCATGCCATGAGTTATTAGATGTTGAAATAACGCTAGGGATCTCGTGTATAAAGTACTTTCAAACAAACCCACGAGATGAAGAGCTTTTTCGGAGTGCTGTTATTCAGACTTTTCATGACATTATGCCTGAAAGTGTGAATTTAGCACAGATCCCTAATAGGATGAAATCGCGTAATAATCGGATATTATCAATCTTGTACTCTGTAATACGTGATAATGAAACAAAAAAGGTAGATGGTATTTTATTGACAATAAATGATGCTTCTAGCCTCGTTCAAGCTGAAGAACAGGTTATGAAATCTCAAATTATCGTAAAGATTTTGCAAAACAAAGCAAGCTTTGATGGTTTCGTGCAAGATTTTGAGAAAAATTGTACATTAGCCCTTAAACTTCTTATCGAAAATTCGCAGCCAGGAGTTCGTTCGATATTACACACCCTTAAAGGCAATGTTGCCACCTTTGGTTTCAAACGGACAGTAGACCTTATTCATCAGATTGAAGATAAAGTCACAATTTCAACAAAAGATATATCTGTTATTAAAGACTCACTTATGTCTTCTATTGATGAATTTAAGGAAATACTCGACTTTAACCAAGAATCCAAAATTCTTATTCCAAGAAATGAGGTCATGCAGTATATTGCTTTGATGAAAAAATCTAGTGATAAAAAAATTGCCAGTACCATTATCAATAATCTCAGCAAACATACCCTTGCAAAGGCCAAAGAAATTTTGGGTCCCATAGAAGATATGGTTTCTGTAATGGGTGAAAGGCTTGAAAAAGAAATTCAATTAGACTTTCGTGGAAAAAACTGCCCCATTAATCAAGAACATACAGAAGTGGTAAGAAATGTTATTCATTTAATTCGAAACTCAATTGATCATGGTATTGAAGAATCTTATCATCGTCATCCCAAAGATTCCACTGGTCATATCTATCTTGTGTTCAACCGTTTCGATTCAGAAATGAAAATTGAAATTGCTGACGATGGCAAAGGGATCGATACTCATTACTTGTATCAGCTGGCTGTGGAAAGAAAGATAATAGATATAAAAGAGATGTCTGAATCTGATAAAGAGAATTTAATTTTTCATCCAGGATTATCAACTACAATTAAAAATACTGATCTTTCTGGTAGAGGTATAGGTATGTACTCTATCAAGAAAGCTATCGATGAGGTTGGTGGTAAAATTACAGTTGAAAATCGTCCGCTTCAAGGGTGTACATTCTTAATTACCCTTCCGTTTAAAAAAGATATCCAACTTGCTATCTGAATTCATAAGAGGTGTAAGGTCTTAAGGATTTAAAAGGCTTACACAAATACTAGAGCTGAATTGACTTGGTACTACCATTGTGAAGTGGTAGCTGCGCAAACCAGATCCGTTACTTCAATCGATTTGATAAATGGCTTCGATTTCCTTTAAAATTTTAGGAAAGTTGATTTTGAAATCTTTAAGCCGACCCGTATAAGTATCAAAAACCCAGCCATGTAATTTTAAACCTTTTTCTCGCATTGCTTTTTGGACAACGGCATTTTTAACTAGGTTGACACATTGCTCCTGAACATTTAGTTCAACTAATCGATTACGACGTTGCTGCTCGTCCTTGATCTCTAAGAGCTCATGTTTATACAGACGAAAGACGTCACGGATATTTCTCAGCCAAGGATTGATGACTCCCAAGTCCCTAGTTTCCAGAGCAGCTTGGATGCCACCACAACCATAGTGGCCGCACACCACCGCATGTTCAACATTCAAATGCTCAATGGCATAGTTGATAACACTCATGGAATTGAGGTCAATATTCACAACTAAGTTAGCAATATTACGGTGTACAAAGACTTCACCTGGTTCAGCGCCCATCATTTCTTCGGCGGTCACACGGCTATCGGAACAACCAATATAGAGCAGTTTAGGATTTTGTCCCTGACCCAGCTTTTTAAAGTAATCCGGATCAAGATTGAGCTTTTTTGTAACCCACTTTTCATTGTTAGCAAGAAATTTTTTAACTCTCATAGGGATCTCTTTGTTAAACATTTAGGCACGTATTTGGTTAGACGCCAGCAAATCGCCATAATCTGCTAAAAGTGGAGTCAAATTACAAGAGATATATTGCGGCAGTTGTTGGGTTCGTGCTGGAGACATCAAGGTCTTTATGGGAAAATGGGACAGTGAAAGCCGGATAATTTTATTATATCAATAATATTAGGAGAGTAAAGATTAGGAATTTGAGAAATATTGACATTATCATGATAAGTCTTCCTACCTTCTAGTCGTCTAGGCTTACGAAAATATATAATTATTCTCAATCAATATGCCCCGACTAATTCCGAATACTAATAAGTCGTAATGAGTATGATGAGATTACTATGTTTCAGGCTTTATTAATTGAAAAAGATCAAGAGTGGCTTGATAAGCTTGAAGAAGCCTTGTTTTCCATGAACTTTGAGTGCCTCGTAGCTACCAGTGAAGACGCAGCGCGATCCTATATTGAGAAACGTGGAAAAAGCATTGGAATTATTTTCGCTTGCTTAGATAAGGAGCGACTTGACGGCATGGCAGCTGCTGCCATCCAATATAACTTAGGGTTTTACCGGCCTATCATCGGTATTACTAATAAGTCTAGTCAAACGGGAAATAGGAGGGAAAGACTCGATATCAATGGATTATTAGGGCCCGAAATCAAACAAATGGATCTCAGAAATATGATCGATAGAATTTTTTGGGAGCATCATGAAGCAGTTAGGAACCGCTCAAGAACACCTATTGTTCTTATTGTTGAAGATGATGATATGCAATCAAGTCTACTTGTGAGCCGATTGATTAAGACAGGGGTAGAACCCTATGTTGCTGTGAACGGTCTTAAGGGCTTAGAAGAAGTGAAAAGATTATCACCTCAATTGATCATTATGGACATTAACATGCCGATAATGGATGGTTTTACTTTGGTGCGACTGCTCAAAGACTCCAGAGTAACCAAAAATATTCCTGTCATTGGAGTAAGCGCATCGGCTTCAGAAACAGAGTGCCTCAGAGCAGGGTGCGATCTGTTCTTTGTTAAGCCTTATAGCAAAAAATTGATAAGTAAAATTAAAGACTTACTCTCGGAAATGGCGCAAGCATCCTAATGAAGTCTCCCGAAATCTGGTCGTTACCAGTCAACCTTCCAATAAACCAAAATAGATTTACCGCTCATGGTTGAAGAAATCGCCTTAAAATCCATATCTTTAAGTGATAGCTCAGCGCAAACGGGAAGTTCTTGACCAATTGCTTTGATATGGCTCAAGCTTCCATTTTTTTCTAAAGTTGCGGTTAAAGAAACGGAAAAGGGGCTGGCTCTCCAGCGACGCAAGCATGGCTCTAAACTGATCTTTGATTGACGTTTAAATATAACCATAAATCGATCTTTGTCGATACCGAGTAGATCCGATGTTGCCATTTGTTTTTTTTTCCACCGCTCCATGGGAGGATTTTGGGAAGATGCAAAGGGTTTTTTATGATTTCGTAGGCCTTTAGGTTCGTCCCCGATAATGCAGGCCCATAATATTCCCCAAATGAATAAAATTAGTTTATAATTCATCTTTGGTCCACACAATCCAATCGTTACTGTTATAACTTTTAGGAAATGCGACAAGAGGCATGAGAGGAGGAGACAGCGAGGAATCCCATTTAAAAGGTATGGAAATCTCTGCATTCTTATTAAGTTTTACCACACCTAAGTTTTGCACTCCCTGTAAAACCTGCTCCATACCTTGGCTTTCCTTAGTCTTCATCAACTTTAGGTAAAAATTATAGATTTTTTCTAATCGAGGAGTATGGTGATGTGATTTTAAACATTTTGCTACCAGACTTTGAAAAGGTTGCAACTTGATACGGTATTGATCCCTTAAACCTATGATGTGCGTCGTAATCTTTTCTATAAATCTAATATCAAAATGTCTCATTCGCTTTCGCGAACACATAATACTCAATAAATGATCTACATGCTGAAGATTGCGTTTTGCTAGTGATTCGAGGATATGAAGATGATGATTGTGGCGTCTTTTGTAGCGGTAAGATTCTTTAGTAAAATTTAATAAATTATGGAAAGCAAGCTGGTCACCAGTGAGAGCAAGTTCAATTAACATTTCTTCTGCCAACTTGTTCCAAGTGTGCCTGGGTAGTGACTTGCGAACAACACCTGCTAACACTTTTTCAAAGCGATACTCGATTAAGATGTCATGTGCTATTTTAGTAGCTGATGCAATAATAGGATTATTGTTCTGTGCTTCATTTAACAACAGCAATCTGCGAATAATGTTTAATGCATCAAGAAATTTACCGCTTTGATAAGCCATTGATGCTTGCTCGTGAAGCGTAAAATCACGAAAATTATCAATTTTAACCAAGTGGTTAATTAATTTAGATTTATTCTCAAATGAGATTTGATTATAATTTATTAACCCTAACCACTGGGCTGATAAAATATGATGGGAATTTAAAATAATACTTAAAATAAACTGAAAAGGTTTACTACCCGGTGCATAAGGAGGAGGATTAATAAATGATTCGTTTATGAGTTGTTCCCATAAAAAAACTTGCTCTTCAAACTTGAGAAAATTCCAGTGACTTAACTTTAGTGGGATAAACTTTCTTAGTATGTTGTGCCTTAATTCTTTTAAATCTTTATTTTCCCGTGTCAGCCATAATATTCTTATATATACTGATTCTTCGTAGCTGATAGGTAATCTCTTAGGGTGGCGGTACCATTCTATTAAATGTTCAAGTTCATAATCTTTCGCACTTTTATGATTTCTTAGGCGACTGCTTAACCAGTAACAACCTTGTTGTTGTAGTAATTGTGTTTCTGCTATTTCATCAAGATAAGGTAGTAAATTACTATTGAAGTGGTATTGCTTTTCTTTATTGGGATGGTAGAAATACGGATCATTATTGTATGGTCTGTGTTGAAACTGCAGGTGATATCGATAGATATATGCAGAAAGTAATAGGTCAAAAGGAATATCTTCAGTATCAATGAGTGGGCAGGAACGAGCCATAGCCATGGTTAAGTGGGAAAGATAGTTTTGATGAGATAGATTGATTTTAAGGCGTTGACTTAAAATAAGAAGGCGCCAGGCTTCATTAGGGTTGCTTTGTAATATGTGGTATTTTATTCCATTTTTAATACGGGTTTCTATGGTAGCTTTACTCTGCCCAGCAAGCAGTAGTGCTATAATACTACAAAAGAACCAACTACGAATTGCATCCAATATTTTAACCGTCCTTCACTGTTAATAGGGATTCCAAGCGATGGTTCGAAAGTTAAACCGTAAGAATTTGGTAAGTATAAGTTCCACTTTAACCCAAGTTCTAAAGTGAATCGTGGCGTCATCGGATCTTGTCCGGGAAAACGAGCTATAGATTCTTTAATGGCGAGAGTTGTCCGATTCAAGTAGTGATTATAGGATATTCCTGCAAAGCCGAATAATGCAAATTCTATGTCACTTATTGTGGGACTTAAGCGTGTTATCGCACGACCTTCCATGATACTCAGCAAACCTTGAAAAGATAGTTGATATCGGTTGGTTCCAGAGCGCTGTTTAAAGGGGGTTCGTCCAACAAGGTTTGATGATGGGGTCGGCCAGTAATTGACTCGTGCTAAGGCTATGCGATAAGAGAAGCCATTAGGATTTAAAAAAATGAAACCTATACCTGAAATATTGTTTTCAAAATTATTTTGCTCATCTAAATAGCCATATATCAGGTCAATTTCGTAGTCATCGACGCGCCAATCATATTGATGCTTTGAAGTAGTTTTTTGTATGACATCTTTTAATATAGAAATGCTTGAAAACTGCTTTTTCAAATCAACTTCTGCAAACAATAAGTTATGATATAGTATCACCATTATGATTGGTAGTATGTGCTGTACTTTCATAGCTCGTTCCATATAGGGTATATAGAAGAGGGACATACTGCTGTGCTTTGACTAACCCAACGGGATCTTAATTGGTATGCTCCTGTTTCATCATAATAGGGATGGTCACAATATTGTGTACACTTCTGCGTTAAACTTCCAAAATCCCAATTCTCCGTTAACCAAATTTCATCCCCTAAAGTTTGTAGAGCCGAAGCTCCTTGAGAAAAGGGAATCACGCTTACAATTTCTCCTGTAAGACTAGTGTCGTAGTCGATAGCTGCCCAATAGGGGAAGCTCCAGGAGATGCCAATGAGATATTCATCCTCTGCATTGTTACTTAACCACGCTTCGTTGATCGTCTGATTATCGTAGAGAGTCCCCGATTTTCCCTCTGATACACGACGAAATCTGAAGGGGAGATCCGTGTAACTGCAGAATCTAGCACGTTCCCCTGAGCTAATCGTATAGCGTACCCCTTGAAAGTATGTAATCCTATTGCTGTCATCAATTTCAGTATTGGCATCAATAGGGACACTTTGCATGATCAATTTAGGGTTTCGTGCTAAACCTTCATCATTATATGTATTAACATATTCATTGTAGGCATCAAGAGATGGTAGAGGTCCTAAGGGAGCGACAAAGTTAATGACTTGAAGATCAAGATCTACAGAACCAAATATGGTACAATTTTCTTCAGCAAGAGGTATATTCAGAGTATCCTGACTAAGAAGCTGTTGAGGGCACCATATGATGTAGCTTTGTTGCATGAAATTAGGTAGAAAGTTACCAATGGAATCATAAACAAAAGACCCTACTAAGCGCGGTGATGTGTAACTAGTCTCTAGTTGAGCTAATTCATAAAGAGTTTGTGCCATTGATTCTTGTTTGGTAAAAAATTCAGTTGATAGTTGGTGATGAAAGAGAACCACAAATGCAAGATCAAGATTCAGTGGATTATTTAATTTAGCTGTATTTAACTTAGACTCAGCAATAACTCTAAAGTCATAAGCAAACTGCGTATCATCCAAAGAGTAAAAGCATAAATCTACTTCGAATGGCGTACCGAGTATGAATTTTTGATAATTAAAAAAGCGATCATCATAGATGAGGTTATAGTTGATATCATCTTCACATGCTTTGATAATAATAGGGATTTGTAGAATCTCCTGGAGTGGTGTTGTGAGCACTTGACTACCTGTTGAAATAATAGGATTTCTTAAAGCTATTCCTTGTACGCCGCTCAAAAGCACACTTTGATTTTGATCTAAAAAATCCATTAAAAAGCAAAAACCATTCTTTGGATCAGAGGAAGGAAAGATGTCTTGGAGCCAGCTAGTATGATCAGAGATCGTGACGGCTTGGTTTAATACTGGTACCGTATTGCAGAGGGAGGATGGAAAAACGATATTGTTGCCGCCAGTAGTAGCCCTGTCTTGTTCGACTGATGATAGGGGCAAGTTTGCTAAAGTTCCGTTGGTAACACGGAAGTTACGCTCCATGCCGTACCTAGATATCTCAGATGTAGAAAGGTCTCCAAAATTATCGACGACCTGAATTCGTATGTGCTCATTTATTTCGTCAAAACTGCCATAGGCAAGAGCACTAAAGGAACTAAACAATTCAGTGCTACGATGATTTGAAACAATCATTTCTTTTTCAATCGCAAATCCTGAAGCGTTATCATAGCGAAAGCGCAATGTAGCTCTGTTTAGTGGATAATCTAGAGAAAAACTGTAACTTCCGCAAATTTTGTATTCACCACAGTCTACAAGACGGTGGAGATGTACACCCTGAGAAAAGTCAATATTGCTGATTTCTGTAAGTTGAATACCTCCGTCTAAGGTTTCATGGCTATATGATAGATCCCATCTGGGATCAATTAATCTTGCTTTTTTCTCTGCAAGACTAAAAAAAATATACGCTGTCTTTTCATTTTCAAACCAATGAATATTGGCAAAGCTGATTGATCCATAGTCTAAATCAAGGGGAACTTTTCCACAATTTATAAGGAATAGACTAAATAAAATGATAAGCTTCATGGGATGACCCCCATAAAATTTGACGTATCATTTACAATGATTTCATTACGGCTATTGATTCCCTCTTCTGTGGGATCAATTATACGAATAAACGTACCATCATGTGTCGAAGGCTTGTTCAATAGCTTTCTCCATTCTTGAATAAATCCGGTTTTTTGTTGATCTATAACGAAATGATGGTAGGAGCGAGCATCGATACCGCGATTTTTAAACTCTTTCCAGGCAAACCAGTCATCTTCAAAAGTGGCTATATTTTGGGATTGCTCTGCATTTCCCCAGAAAATAGCTTTAATATGGAGAATAGGTAAATTTCCTTCCAATTCAGGAGCATTGTCATCGCTACCCCACGGATTTGATGAATTAGCCATGGTTTGAATAACATTAGTGTTTAGGCAGTTTTCTGTTGATATGATAATATCATTTTGTACAAATTTGATTGTTCTCTGGCTTAGACTAGTCGCCATTGTTATGTTTCTTAAATCCCATTCGCGCTCTCGATAAGTAGCTGTTGCGCTATTGGTAAAACATCCCGTGTTATGAATGGCATCATCACTAAGATATATCGCTTGGTATAGAATATAATCAAATTCGGATATAGATTCCTCTGGCTGATCAATCGAATCAGGGGTATCTTGATCCAATGGGCTAAAACCCTCATAGCAACTTTGAAAAATCATAAAAAATATTAGCAAAGTATTAATTTTTAAGAATTTTTTCATTAATCTCCTTCAAATTAAGATGCTGAAAGCGATTTTTGTTTTGTAAAAATACTTTAATCTTACGTTTAGCTCGATCAACCAGGCTTTGATCTTGCAATATCTGAGGAGTTTGAAATTCTTGAATGTGCTCTTTTAATCTAGGGTTTAATTGTTGCAGGATTTCGCTACCCCAGATAAATTGCCCCAAATATGCTGCTGATTCTTCAGGAGTTAGGGCTAAAAAAGTATCTGTAAGAATGGGGTTCGGTAGCATCCTAATGGATTCATCCAAAAAAATATGCCCGGCTAAGTAGTTCACGATGTTAGGGTCTTGGGCTAAGATATGATTGATAAAATCCTGTCTATGATTATCTTTAAGTGAATTTATAACATCTCCATAGATTTG
>JBNKNM010000151.1:0-13673 GCA_050293845.1 Pseudobacteriovorax sp.
TTGAATTCTTGTCGAAATCAATCCCAAACGGTTCTGTTCCATAATTTATGGCATTCCGTCGATATTGAGAAGTTACAAAATTCTGGCCTAACTATTAAAAGATACTTTGTTAGGGAGGGATTAAAACCTTCATTTATTGTTATAACTATGACCAAACTTAACTAATATATGCCATAAATATTTTATAGCTTGGAGAGGATCTGGATGACCAAGTTCCATGGATACCGCTTCAGAGTTTTTCATATACCTTTCCGAAATACCTCCCAACTCTCTGACAGATAAATACCCATCTCCTACGATACGCCTAGCAATGAGCGGCATATCTTTACCACGAAAATTTTGGGGTACCTCTAAACTAGAAAGCTGAAACCCAGGATGCCAAGAAACAGGTATATTATATTTAGCTTCAATATCATTCAAAAAACCACGAATTGGTGGCGAATCAACAAAAGATCTATCAACCACTAATCTTTCAACATCCTTCATTAACTCAATACTTCCATGAATCTGAGCTTCAACATAGTGATTTAAGTTTCTACCAACTGGCTGATTGAAATAGGTTTCATCGTATCCGTTCGAGGAAGAATGAAATAATATGTCAACGACTTCGTCTGTGGAAACATGGAATTTACCAAGAAATAACTCATTTATAAATACACCTGTAAAAAGCTCTGCAAGCAAGCAATCCCAATTTCCAAAAGTGGCCTTACCGTTGGAATTTAGATTTGAATCCATAAATGTGAATGTTGATCTTTTCATAACATCAAGACTTAGTACCATATAGCAGGATCCAAAACGAGGAGCTGGTCCCTCGGGAAATAGTCTGAAGTCTAGAGCTCCATATTTGGGTCTACTGACTTTTGGAGCACGAACAAATGAATCTCCGAACAAGTCATGCTCCCATTGAACTCTTTCACCTCCTTCGTATGCAGATAGTCCTCCATTTGAAATTCCTGTCTCAAATTGGTTTTTGTAAACTCCCTCTTCTAACAAAGATTTAAGAACCATATTCCCCCTTCGATCAATGCGATCGGGGTGAAAATGAATCGCTACTCTATAGTGTTGATCTATTACAGAGCTTAGCTCGAACCTTTTTTTCATGGGGATATCGCACATATGAAAAATATGGTTTAACGTCTCAATAGACGACTCATTTAGTTTTTTAGAATTATTAGAAAATTGCTTAATCGCATTTAATTGGAATTTGTCCAGCTTCAATTGACATCCTCTATTTGACGTACTTTATTCGTCTTCTCTTTACCAGTCTGCGTCCTAGTTATATTTTAACTCTTCTGTAACAGTATGGAAAGAGAGCAAGGTAAAACATCGGGTGAAGGTAGACTTTTGGCCCAATACTAGCTTTATAGTCGTCTACCTATCAACTGAACCCCTTCAAAGGCAGAGCTTACCTCAAGGCTAAGATTTTTTTAATTTAGCTGCTTCTCATCAATAACTTTATAAAATAATCTAAGCATTTCCCTTGACCACGCACTGCAGAAAGGTTGCCATGTTATCTATTCGTAATATAAACAAAACCTATGAAAATGGCGTTCGGGCGCTATCGGACGTAAATCTTGAGATTCCTCAAGGTATGTTTGGCCTGCTTGGGCCAAACGGTGCGGGAAAGTCATCCTTAATGCGCACTATCTCGACTCTTCAGGATGCCGACTCGGGGACCATCGAGTTTGATGGTGTGAATGTATTGAAAAACCCTGAGACACTAAGAAAAAATCTAGGTTACCTACCCCAAGATTTTGGTGTTTACCCACGAGTAAGTGCAGAGTTTATGCTCGATCACATGGCAATCCTCAAGGGTATCAAGCAAAAAAACCAGAGAAGAGAGCTTGTTGGTCACCTATTGCAGCAAACTAATCTCTACGAAGTACGCAAAAAAAATATCTCAACTTTTTCAGGTGGTATGAAACAAAGATGGGGCATTGCCCAAGCCTTAATAGGCAACCCTAAGCTGATAGTAGTCGACGAACCTACTGCAGGGCTTGATCCCACAGAGAGGATCCGTTTTCATAATTTACTTTGCGAGATCGGTGAAAATGTCGTTGTTATTCTTTCCACCCACATTGTTGATGATGTGGCTGATCTTTGTCCCAATATGGCCATTCTAAATAAAGGAAGTGTCACTGCCAAAGGCAACCCTATAGACTTAATCGATGGGGTAAAAGGAAAAATCTGGGAGAGAACTTTTGATCGCAAGGAAGTAGAAGGAGCCAAAGCAAATTGGAATGTCATTTCCACTCAACTACAAATGGGAAAAACGATCGTTAGAGTTTTCAGTGAAGATTGTCCTGATTCCAGTTTTTCACCAGCAAAAGCAGGTCTAGAAGATGTCTATTTTAGCCGTTTAAGTGAACAAAGTGAGGTTCACCTATGACCTGGAATATTTTTAAATTCGAATGTCGCTATCAGCTAAGGCAACCTACCTTTTGGGTTTCTGCCACCATATTTTTCCTTTTAGCCTTCTTTGCTACCATTTCAGATAACGTACGTATAGGAGATACAGCGTCCAACATTTTCGTAAATGCTCCCTATACCATTTTCATTACTAACTTTATTTTCTCCATCATCGCTATTTTCTTCGCTGCTTCCTTTATCGCCAGCACAGTCATTAGGGATTTTGAAAATAAATCGGCTGAGATTCTATATAGCACACCTATGTCCAAATTTTCCTATCTATACGGTCGGTTTTCAGGTGGCTGGATTATGAGTGTAGCAGCCTTTGCCATGGTGAGCTTAGGTATTCTTTTGGGAAGTATTTGGCCAACCCTAGACCCCGAAACGGTAGGCCCCTTTACTGTTGCACCCTATCTGCAATCATTATTTCTCATCATATTGCCAAACCTATTTATTTCGGGTTCCATTGTTTTCTTCTTATCTACGATGACTCGCAGTCTCATGGCTACCTACTTAGGTCTTTTGGTTCTCTTTATCATCTATTTTGTTGGTCAGACCTTCCTAGATAACCCTGAATTAAGGACCATCGCAGCACTTTCAGATCCATTTGGTCTCAGTGCCTTCGGTGATATGAGTCGCTATTGGACCCCACATGAGAAAAATCATAGTCTTATGTCTTTAAGTAAGATTTTTCTAATGAACCGCCTCATATGGATCTTTTTCTGCAGCATTCTATTAGGCCTTACGAGCTATTTATTTCCCATGACAGCTATCAAAAAGACAAAGATAAAAAAAGCTTCTTCAAAAGATGAACAAAAGCCATCCTTCAAAACAAATTTTTCAGATATAGACAAGGGAAATCAACCTCTAAAGCAATTTATCACTCGCGTAACATTCGAAACCTTATCAGTGTTTAAATCCATTCCTTTTATTGTTCTTTTATTCATGACCATTCTCCAGGTTGCTGGGCTCATCTATGCCCAGCGATCGTTTTTGGATGCAGATATCTATCCTTTAACCCGTATTATGACCGAAGTGGTTAACAATGCGAGTAATCTCTACTTACTCATTGTTCTCATTTACTACGCAGCAGAGATTTCTTGGCGCGAACGAAAGGCTCATATCCATGAAATCATTGACGCTACACCGGCTCCAAACTGGACCTTTAGTTTGGCCAAGGTTTTTTCAGTTCTCCTGGTCATTGGCTCAACCATGATGGTAGGAATCGCTACCACTATTGTCTATCAACTGGTGAAGGGAGTCACCAATCTTGAGTTGGGACTTTACTTTACGAACACCCTATTAATAGGGGGCTTTCGCCTTTATCTCCTCGCTTTATTGGCTATGTTTATCCAACAGTTCGTTAAAAACCAATTCATAGGTATGATTATTATCGTCGCCTATTTCATCTTCAATGTCATGATCTCTAATTTAGGCTTTCAAGATGGACTTTATCGCCTCGGCTTTACCAAATCTATCCCCTACTCTGATATCAATGGATATGGACATTTTTTTAGTCACTCTAAATGGTTCTTCTTTTATTGGTCCTCCTTTGCGGGTCTACTTATTGCAGTGACTATGGCTCTATATCGAAGAGGAACCTCCTTCTCTCTTGTTAACCGATTAAAACTAGCCTGGTTAAACCAGAGTTTAGCAAGTAAGAGCTTAGTGAGCCTTTTTTTGATTGGTATGATCTCTTCTGGTGCCTATATTTTTCACAATACTCATGTGGTCAATGAATTCCGTTCTTCAGAGGAGAAGCTTGACTTGAGTGCTGCCTATGAGAAAGAGTTTATCAAGTTCAAAGATCTTGCCCAGCCCAAGGTCACCAAAGTGTACACCGAGGTCAACCTATTTCCTCACCAACAGAGGGCAGAAATAGACGGAACATTAACACTTGTTAACAAGTGGGACAAAGAGATCCAGTCTCTTCACATCACGATTCCAAAGAAAATTACTGTCCATGAACTCAGGTTGTCAAGAACCACTACAAAAGAAATTCCCAATGAGAAGTTTCGCCACTACATCTATCACTTTGAAGAACCACTTCAACCCCAGAGCTCTCTTACCCTTAATTTTTCTGTGACATATGGACGCAAAGGCTTCAGCAATAGCTCCATAGAAACAGCTGTCGTAGACAATGGTTCCTTCTTACACAGCTATAAATTTTTGCCTGGAATAGGTTATAACAAATCTTGGGAGGTCTCAGACCCGAAGGATCGGAGAGATCGTGACCTACCTAAGACGACTCCTCTTCCACCTCTAGAAAGTACTAAGGATTATCAGAATCACTACATCGGTGACGATGCCGACTGGGTAGATTTCGAGACAGTAGTAAGTACAGTGGAGGATCAAACCGCTATCGCTCCAGGTTATTTGCAAAAAGAATGGACAGATAACGGGAGAAAATATTTCCATTATAAAATGGATGCCCCCATCCTATACTTCTTTGCTTATCTTTCAGCTAGGTTTGAGGTTGCCAAAGAAATGCATCATGGCATCTCTCTGGAAATATACTACCACAAAGGGCACGATTACAATTTAAGTAATATGTTCGATAGTATGAAGGCGTCTATTGACTACTTTTCCGAACAATTTAGTCCTTATCAGCATCGACAAGCAAGGATCATCGAGTTTCCAGCTTATGCGTCCTTAGCCCAATCTCTCCCTAATACCATTCCATACTCAGAATCTATTGGGTTCATCGCTGATCTAAGAGACAAAGAAGCCATTGACTTTGTCTATTATGTAACGGCCCATGAACTCGCTCATCAATGGTGGGGCCACCAATTAGTTGGTGCAAATGTTCAAGGTGCTACCCTATTGTCAGAATCTCTTTCCCAGTACTCAGCCCTGATGGTGATGGAAAAAACTTACGGTGAATATCAAATCCGCAAGTTTTTGAAGTTTGAACTCGATCGCTACCTCCGGTCTCGGGGCAACGAAAGTCGTAAGGAACTTCCTATAGGCCGCAATGAAAATCAACAATATATCCACTATCGTAAGGGAAGTCTGGTTCTATATGCTTTGAAAGACTATATAGGTGAAGAGAAACTCAACAGAGCTTTGAATAAGTTTGTCGAACAGTACAAATTCAGAGGACCTCCCTATCCCACCAGTAAAGATCTCATTAAATATATTAGAGAAGAGGCATCAGCTGAACATCAGGACATCATTACTGACCTTTTTGAAAATATTACGCTCTATGATCTGAAAGCGAAAAAAGTTACTTTGACCAAACAAGAAGATGGTAAATTTGCCATAGAATTCAAAATTGAAACAGTAAAACTTTACGCCGATGAACATGGAATGGAGTCGTCTTCACCTTTAGATGAGTTGATTGATATCGGTGTATTCACCAAGCACCCCAAAGAAATCAAGTCTAAAGATGATGTTCTCTACTTAGCAAAGCACCGAATTCAAGGTGATGATAATATCATCCGCCTCGTTTTAGACAAGGAACCTAAGTATATTGGCATTGATCCTTATAACAAGTTGGTTGATAGGGACTCTGATGACAATATTAAAATCATCAACTAGTCTAATTGACTATGCAAGATTCATATAATCTTGCATAGGATTTTTACACCACTAATACATCTGAATACGATGCTCTCTTAAGTAACAGTACATATCCGATGGTAGACTTTTTTGCGAATTTTCCGTCAATTCGTGACTGTTTTTTCGAAGCTCATGATTGTCGCAGTGGAGACGTTCCACAGTAACAGTATTACCCAGTGTGATTCTGCTTAACAGGTTCCCATATCTTTTCCCTATCGCACAATAGTTATGATATATTCGAAAAATTCTTGTGACTTGTCGATACTGAGTCCGTAACAAAAAATCCACTATCTTCGCAAGCGAAGTATTGTAACGACTGAAGGAGTAGCGATTTGAAAAGGAATCAGACGACTAAATTAATCAGAGTGCTAAGTGTTGCAGCATTTACAGCAGCATCTTATGGTTATGCAAAGCCAGAAATGAATAAATCTATGGGGGGTAATCATAATAAGTACATGCAAGCAGACCAGCCTAAAAACAACCAATACTGGTGGCCCGACCAGTTGGACCTATCCCAGCTGAGGGATCATGATAAACGCTCTAACCCGCTTGGTGAAGATTTCAACTATGCAGAAGAATTTAACAAGCTTGACCTCGATGCATTAAAAAAAGATATAGATAAACTTCTTACGACTCCCCAGGACTGGTGGCCAGCTGATTTTGGCAATTATGGACCGTTCTTTATCCGCATGGCCTGGCATAGTTCAGGAACCTACCGCACGCTTGATGGGCGCGGTGGTGGTGATGGCGGCCAGATGCGCTTTAATCCCCTCAATAGCTGGCCCGACAACGCAAGTTTAGACAAGGCGCGCCGTCTTTTATGGCCTATCAAACGAAAGTATGGGGCCAGCATCTCTTGGGGTGACTTGATGATCCTTACGGGCAACGTGTCCCTAGAAAATATGGGATTCAAAACTTATGGTTTCGCTGGAGGTCGTACCGATGATTGGGAGCCGGATCTGGTCTATTGGGGACCAGAGCTTGAGATGCTAGCAAGCGATCGCATTGAGAAGTCAGGCGAGTTAAAGCGCCCCTTAGGGGCCACCCATATGGGTCTAATCTATGTAAACCCCGAAGGTCCTCGTGGCAGGCCGGACCCTATAGGTTCTGCCAAAAACATTCGCGTTGCCTTTGGTAGGATGGCGATGAATGACGAGGAAACAGTGGCTCTTGTCGCCGGGGGTCACACTTTTGGAAAAATGCACGGGGCGCACAAAGCTGCCAAGTGTATTGGCAAAGACCCTGGTGGTGCAGCCATCGAGCAACAAGGCTTAGGCTGGAAAAATAAGTGTGGTAAAGGTCATTCCGAGGACACGGTAACTAGTGGCCTCGAAGGTGCATGGACGCAAGCCCCTACAAAATGGACAACACTTTATTTGCAAAACCTCCTCAACATTGAATGGGAGCAAACGAGAAGTCCTAGTGGAGCCATCCAGTGGGTTCCCAAAGACAAGGCATTGCACAAGGCCGCTCCCGATGCCCACATCAAAGGAAAAAGAAATCCTATAGTCATGACAACAGCTGATCTAGCTTTAAAATTCGATCCTCAGTACAAAAAGATCGCTGAACGTTTTCTGAAAAACCCGGATGAATATCAAAAGGCTTTTTCCAAAGCCTGGTACAAGCTTACCCATCGTGATATGGGTCCCAGAACGCGCTACCTAGGTAAACAGGTTCCTAAAGAAACCCTAATCTGGCAAGATCCGATTCCGGTAGTAGATTATAAAACAGTCGACGCTGAAGATATTAATGAGCTTAAAGAAGATATTCTTGAATCTGGGCTCACGGTACCTGAGTTGGTACGCACTGCTTGGGCTGCGGCCACTAGTTTCCGGGCTTCCGATATGCGAGGTGGAGCCAATGGTGCTCGCCTTCGCCTAGCGCCACAAAAAGACTGGGCCGTAAACAACCCCAAAGAATTAGTGAAAGTTCTCAAAAAACTCACTGACATTCAAGAGGGTTTCAATAGCGCTTTCTTTGGAAAAGCCAAGATATCTCTGGCAGATACGATTGTTCTTGCAGGAGCAGCCGCAATCGAAAAGGCGGCTAAGCATGCTGGTGTGACGGTTAGCGTGCCCTTCAAGCCGGGGCGTGCCGATGCCAGTCAAGAGCAAACGGACATAGATTCCTTTGCCGTGCTTGAGCCTAAGGCAGATGCTTTCCGCAACTACTTTAACCCCAAAGGCAACTACCGCTCTCCTGCAGAAATGCTTGTAGATCGTGCTGACCAACTACGTTTGACAGTTCCTGAGATGACAGTTCTCGTCGGCGGTATGCGCGCACTCGATGCAAACACCGGTGGATCGAGACACGGTATCTTTACAGACAAACCTGGGACTCTCAGCAACGACTTCTTCGTCAATCTACTTGATATGAGCACACGCTGGCGTAAAGGAAACAATGATGGGCTTTATGAAGGGCTCGATCGTAAGTCCGGTAAGGTCAAATTTACCGCGACGACAGTCGATCTGATCTTTGGCTCCAACTCTGAGCTACGCACCATAGCTGAAGCCTATGCATACAGCGATGCCAAAGAGCGTTTTGTTAAAGACTTCGTTAAAGCCTGGACTAAGGTCATGCAGTTGGATCGTTTTGATCTGAAACACGATATTTAAGATACTTTGCTTCGATTTTTCCTATAGCAGCTTCTTAAAGTGTTTATTTCTCGGATCGGAAAGATTGAAAAATAAGTTAATAATGTTAAGGAATTCGAAAAACTTCGGTTGCCAGGCATAATGACCTTACTAAACTGTAGCGACCGAGGTAGGTGAGGATTTCGGAAGGTTGGCACAACGCAACAAGTGAAGAGTTTTTCGGATTCCAGTTATTTCTATTTTTCGCTTGCCTGGCAACGTCACATTCATGATAAACAGCTTGACACACTGAAAATCATTGGGTTTATTTACTCACTCTAAAGATTCTGTTTACTTTATTGTAGGTCCTCATTTTTTTGAGTAAAATAAATGTATAAAAACAAAAGGAATGGGACAAGTTATGGAACGTAAAGCTAAACTCCTTGTTGTTGATGACGACTGTGATCTCTGTGAAATTATACTAGGAATGATAGAGCACGCTTATGAAGTCAAAACAGCGAATAATGGGAACGAGGCCAATCAACTTCTTCAACAGGAACATTTTGATCTTGTGATATCTGACTATAAGATGCCGGGTCTAACGGGAGCAAATTTGGCAAAAAAACATCCCAATACAAAATTTTTAATAATCACTGGCATGACCCATAAGCCAGCATCGATAAAGCACTACGAAATCTTGTCAAAACCTCTTTCTGCACAAACTTTACTTAATCGCATTTCAAAAATATTAACTGTAGACCAAAAGGCCATCTAATTTGTAGCTTTACATATTTAAATTGCGGTTATTGATAAATTATGAAAAAAATTGGCATTTACTATCGCGTTTCAACAGAAAAGCAGGATCTAGCTAGTCAAAAAAACGAAGTGCAGAAATGGCTAGACTCCCTAGATCAAGACAATAAACCTCAACACATCTTTGAATTTTGTGACACAGGTATCTCAGGTAAAACTAGCAAAAGACCCGGTTATCAGAACATGCTTCGTGCTGCCTTTGAACGCCGCATCGATACTATCGTAGTTTACAGGCTAGATCGCATGAGCCGTAATGCCACAGAAGCTATCCAAACATTGCTATCATTAGATCAGGCAGGAGTTGCTTTCATATCAGTAACACAACCTGTTTTAAACTTAGGACATGATAATCCATTTCGTCGCACAATCCTTGCAGCATTCTCAGAAATTGCAGAAATTGAGAGGGAAACTATAGTAGCACGAGTCAGAAGTGGGTTGAACGCGGCTCGCATGCGAGGAATGAAGCTTGGCCGCCCCAAGAAGTACACTCGTGAAAACCAAGAGCAAGTCCGCGAATTACGCAAGCAAGGTTTAACATATATGGAAATTAGCCGTCAGACAGGTATTAGCCACGGTGCAGTACAAACCCTGGCGAAAGGCCCTGATCTCTAGGATGCAGGCAAAAGTTTTTTCAATATAAGCATGATAGCTTCATCTTTAAATGGCTTTACCAGCCAGGCTTTCACCCCTGCTTCCTTTGCAGCTGTTTTAACGCTATCATCGCCAATTTCCGTTGTAATCATAATAATTGGCGGGGGTTTATTATCTGAAATTTTACAAATCCGTTGACACATTTCCAGCCCGGTAAGAATAGGCATATTATGATCTGAAAGTATAAGATTAACTGTATTTTTCTGGAAGACATCGATCCCTTCTTGGCCGTTAGTAGCCAGTAATACTTCGTGACCCGCCAGCTCAATTAAGTCCTTAATATTATTGCGTTGCATTTCCGAATCATCTACAACAAGTACTTTTGCCATCGATTCCCTCCATTCGCCCCAAAGATCGGTCTCACTGTAGTTTATCACAATCCAGCCTCAATAGCTTAGTCTCCCCGTAAAAAGACTACACAAAGAACATTTTGTTTCGTATCACAGGACATAGTTATGCGATAGTCATACCAAGGAAATCTTTCTTTTACAGAGGAATTTTCCTTTCCAGGCAGAATGGAGCCATGGTTGCCTCCCACCCGCCCCCATGATTCATCACTGGACCAATCGGAGCAGTTATGAAATGGCTGCTTTTTAGACAGAGGCCAAATGCGCACCCCACTCCAAAACAAACCATTATAATCATTGACTTTATCGCTTTCTTTCCCAAATACTCCCGCAGCAGCTAGGCTGATTAATAGCTGCGGGGTGGTAGAGTTGGCCTTATCAACAAACAAAGACTGCCAATGCTCCGCAACCTTGATTTGCTTGGGTAATGAATAAACCGGAGACTTATCATCAAAACCGAGCTCGTCTCTAATGGAGGTAGATAAAAGCCTATCGGTGAATCCCAAAAAAGAAGTACATTTACCAGAAAACTCCCCTTTAATAGCTGAAAGGCATAGCTTGCTACTGCCATCGCGTCCACCTAAATTCCCTGAAAACGCACCGGGTGAAAATAAATAGACTCTGCCTGACTTTATTGACTCTGCTTGAAATATCTGTATAGTTTTTTTGTCTTTTCTAGAAATTTTTTTATCAAAATCTATCAAGGATGAGTTTGAAGTTTTGGCTCGCTTTAAATCTTTGGCTAGCATTTGGATATCTTGATTTAAGTCTTTGTCTTTCTGACAAGCTAATGCGCACCCCGCAATGAGTAAGTATAAGACTTTCAAAGATATTCCTTTTAAAAATTCTATTTTAGATTTTAAAGCAAATAGTAGAGTATTCCAAATAAATATGTCTCGATAACAGTATCAGGGAATAATTTTCATTTTTTCTTTATTTTATTAAGGTTTTACTCCTAGGATTTCTTGACCTTTGTTAAAATTTCATTCATTGAGAGCGTGGGGCTTCGTGGGGAAGTCGGAACTTTGAAAAAGAAACTGAGAATATGAAGCATTCTAAGGACATTATTATCAGCGGTGCCGGTGAAGTGGGTAGTTTTGCAGCTCAATTGCTTTCTGAAAACGGTCATAATGTCACCGTTATAGATGAAAACCCTGATTGTCTTGAAAAGCTGTCGCAGATAGTCGAGGCAAAAATGGTTCTGGGCTCTTCCTGTCACGCCCATATTCTGAATGAAGCTAGAATAGATAGCTGTGACGTTATGATCGCTGCCACAAGTTTGGATGAGATCAACTTACTATCGGGAGCCCTAGGCAAGCAACTAGGGGCTGGGAAAGTTATTTCTCGAATCCATAATAGGAATTACCGAGCGAGCAAAAGATTCGATTATGCTAAAGGCTTGGGTATTGACCACCTTATCTACCCAGAGGAATTGACGGCGCGCTCCATTTGTTCTCATATAAACGATCCTGGGGTTATGGCCATCCAAACCTTTGCCAGGGATCAGATTGAACTGCACCAATATCGTATCGATCACAACAGTCGCGTGCTTAACCTCCCTTTAAAGGAGGTCCGCCTTCCCGACGGCTTAAGAATCGTCAAAATCAGAAGAGATGGGGAGCTGGTTATACCTAATGCAGAAACTACCCTACTCCCAAATGACATTGTCACGCTGATTGGACCTAGTGAAAGATATCAGCAAATAAAAGGCATTTTTTCGAAAGAAAAACGAAAAAGTAAAGAAATAGCCATTGCGGGTGGAAGCTCTACTGCGGAGTGGGTGATTGCTCATCTCAAAGGTCAAGATGTTACCATCCGACTATTCGAGCAAAACTTCGAACGCGCAAATGAATTAGCAAGCAATTATAGTCGCATCACCGTGTTAGCAGCAGACTCCCTGGACATCCACACATTTGAGAGCGAACATTTGGAAAGATGCTCATCTTTGTTGGCTTTATCAGATAGCCAGGAGCGCAATATTCTTGTGGCCCTACAATCTAAAAAATTAGGTGTTGAGTCAACATTTGCGGTAATTCACAACTCTACCTACCTCAGCGCCCTAGAGGAAGTTGGTATAGACCATTGCTATAGCCCTCGTATGGAAGCAGCTAAAGAGCTTCTTCGCTTAATGGATGATTCTCCTATCAAAACCATAACAACCCTGGGCGATGGTAGTTTTCATATTTATGAGATGACAGCTCAAGAAGGTGGAGCCATTGGGCATAAACTAAAAGATGTAAGCTTCCCCAATCATTCGTTTCTTGCAGCTATACAAAGAGGAACGAAAGTTTTTTGTCCCGAAGCAGATGATATTGTCGAAAAAGACGATACTCTTATTGTTATTGGCCCCGAAGAAATTGAACCTGTACTGACAGAACTATATGGATAAATTTTTATGAACTATTCTGCTGTTGGAAAGATTCTGGGTTTGCTATTGCTTTTGCTAACTGCCGGTATGGCTATTCCTCTAGGTATATCTGCAGTTGAGTTTTTTACATCGACTAACCCCTATCAGATTATCCCTCTTCAAGGAATCCTGAGTGGCATTGGTGGCGGTTTATTAATCAGCATGACTTTGCTATATCTTAACCGTAATGCTGAGGCAAGCTTTGGTAAAAGTGAAGCTGTACTACTGGTATTTCTAGCCTGGTTTATTGGCGCTATCATAGCTGCTCTTCCATTTTATTTTTGGGCTGAATACCATCATACAGCATCAGGAAAAGTCACTCCATTTATGAATTATGTGAATTGTTTTTTCGAAACCGTAAGTGGCCTCACCACAACGGGAGCTTCTATTCTTACCAACATAAGTGAAATTCCCGATGCACTTCTTTTTTGGCGTGCATTGATCCAATGGTACGGTGGACTAGGAATCGTTGTTCTTTTCGTGGCTATACTCCCTATGATTTCGGGTGGCAACAAAAAACTCTTTTCAGCAGAAGCAACGGGGATTTCTAAGGATGGCAGTACCCCAAAAATTCAAGAGACAGCCCGTAGTCTTTGGCTCATATATGTTTTCATAACTGCCTTACAGGTCTTGGTTATGAAATTACTAGACCCTTCTTTATCACTGTTTACAGCTATCACATTTGCCTTTTCAACAGCTGCGACAGCTGGATTTAGTGTCTTTAACGAAAGTGCTGGAACCATGATTCCGGCCATTCAGTGGACTATAATTGTTTTTATGGTAATCGCGGGCGTCAACTACGGGCTTTACTATCAAGTTATTAAGGGGAAATGGCGAGACTTGATCTTTGATATGGAGTTCGTGAGCTATATCATTATCTTAACGATTGCAGCTGTGCTCATTAGTATGAAT
>JBNKNM010000152.1:0-13558 GCA_050293845.1 Pseudobacteriovorax sp.
CTGGGATTCCTCGAATTCCTGCCTCTGTTAGATTGCTTCCAGCGAGGCTCCCGAGTGTAAATAAAATATGGAAGAGTCGCATCACACTTCCCCCGAACAATAATCTACACTATCCCAAAAAGATTTTCCTTTCTCACCGAGAGCGTTGAGAAACAATCTCAAATCTGAACTTTCGGTTAGTCCTAGATCTGTGATAACCTTCTCCTTTTGTTTCATTTCACAGCTTTTTGGTGTATCGGGGTCAGGATCATTTGAATCGGCACCATCATCAGGCGGAGCATTACCACTTCCACCACCACAGGCCATCACTAATGATAAACATACTGATACATGCAAGTTCCTATTTTTCAGGGAAATCATATTTTACCTTTCCTGATGGATAAGTCAACTTGGTCCATTTAATACCATTTTTATCAATCACCTCCGTTTCAAGAGGATCATCTACTTTTATTTTCTGGAACTTAATCTTGGCCGCCTTCATTTTTTTCTGCTCAACTTCTAGGTCCGATGCAGTGATCTGCTCCAGAGTTGATTCGAAGCGATTTAGGGCATTTTCAATCTTTTCCTTTTTTGCTAGATCAATCTTCTCAACTTGATCTTGTTTAGTTTCAAGATTTGGTTTCGGTGTGAAGCCATTTAGACTTTCCTCTGGTTCCTTTTCAACAATCATCGATGAAATAGCTATCTTCTCGTTAGGGCTGGCGCTATCTTGATAAAAATTAGTGACAAATATGGCCACGATGCAAATTACCCCAGCTAAGAGTACTAGAACTGATTTTTTATTGTTTCTCATCTACTTGCCCACCTATGGGAATATATGAAGAAACGCTCCCAAGATTAAATTCAAAAATCGTCGCCTTGTTGTCTTCAACACACTGATTAAAATCAAATTCTTTAAAAACTGAATCAACGTCTTTCAAACAGGAAATCCCAATACTTTTGAGCCACAATTGGGAATAGAGTTTTGATCCTCTAACATCATTGGTCCAATCGATGAAAGTTTTCTTTTTTAGTTCAATATCCTCTAGTTCTGCTGCATTAACAGTCATTTGTGAAACTAACATTAAAGAAAGTTCTTTTAATTCATATCTAGCCATTTTATGCCATAAGCCTTGTTTTCCCCAAAATAATGGATAAAGAGCATTTTCAATAGCGACTTCGCGAGTCTGCTTGATTAGTTTTCCAACAGTAAAAAGCTGGACTGCTTCCCTGGCATCTGATCTATACAATATTTCAGCAGCTTCTCCATCTTCGCAACCAGTATTTTGATAGTTATTCAACATTAGGGTTGAAATCCTATGAGCAGCAGCAATAATTGCCCGTTGTTGAGCTTCTTGTTTTGGAAATGGGACATTGTCATCGAGAAGTTTAGCAGTAACTGTAAGATCTTCACTTTTAGGTAAACTTGACCAACATCGGAGAAAAGAAGCAATCATTGGTTCCGTTAGATAGTCATTATTTACACTCGTTTCAGCCCTTCGATATATTCTAATTTGATTATAATTAGTGTATTGAAAAACCTCATGATCGAATCTCATAGCCAAGTCTTCTGAGTCAACTACTTTTCCCAGAAAGGTGTCGACAATATATTCCGAAAGTTGCTTAGGTATCTTCGCTTCAGTGTTCGCTAAGTTCTTATCAATAATCGATACATAAATCAGTGGAGGTGAATTTTCGGCTTCGGTGTAGTTTGCTTTAAATCCGAATTGCTGATCAGATGCCATTACAGATGCAGAACAAAAGACAGAAAGTAGCAAAGAAAAGTGTAGCTTGTTCATAACAAAACCTTTTATATTTAAGAGTTAATAAATTTATTAGAAGGTTGGGAAGCCAACCTCCAGTAAATTAGAATATGTCTTCAAATCCATCATCATTGGTATGAGTAGAATCATCCGCATTTTCTTGACAATCTGAAAATGGATCATCTTCATCACACACTTGATTTTCAATTCCTGTCTCTGTATCAGGGTCTTTAGACATTCTTGTACTACAAGCAACGATTGACGAATCGATTGCTCCCGCCAGCCTTTTGCGGCAGGTAATAGGGAAACCATCAAATCCGAATTCAACAAGATTTGTTACGTTGGAATAGCTCACCGTCTTATGAATCTCAACTGTATCAATACTGGATGTATCCTCGATCCTTGTATGCCAATAAAAATCTCGTGCCTCAGAAACAATACCAACTGCTAATGCCTGCCAACCACCTATCGAACCACGAGCCCAATCCATAACAACTGTTAGATAGTCAGTTTTTCCATTATTCTGCGATTGATTTGCATGTCTATCAATTTCGCTCCTAACATATGCCTCGTATTGACTCTTATTGAATTCCGAGCGTTGAACACGTTCGTTATACATTTGCTGATAAAATTTCTCTAAGTCATGTAGGATATGCCAAGCTGCTGAATCCATTCCTCCTTCCGTAATATTGATATCACAGTATTCTTGTAGATTGTCTGAACCATATTTAATTTTATTGTAGGTATCACCATCATAGATAATTGCACCGTCTTTGACGTCAGCACGGCCTTTGGCCCACCAACCATTTTTAAATTTACAGTCAAATTTCCCTTTGAAATCAGGAATTGAAACCCTGGCGTCGCCTACAAAGGTGACTGGCAATACAACGGCGCCCATTTTTGCCAATGCACCTGTCCTCGCACCGATTTCTGTGTATTCTACGACTACGGAGCATGATCTTGATCCGCCGCACTCTCCACGAAGTTTAGGACTTTCTGATGATCTATTAACATCTCTAATCATAGTCACAGAAGGCTTAAGAGAATTTTTTGAGATCTGCGCTGATGGTTTTACATATAGCTTCTTAAGGCCAAGGCCTTTGACTGTGACATCTGGTCGAAGTTGGCGATAGATTGCAAAAACTTCTTTGTGACCTTCATCAAGTCCAGATTCAAGAATGACTTGTCTTAATCCAAACTGACCATTAGCTGCAGTTGCTCTTAATTCGGCAATGCCTCTCATAACTTGTCGAGGAACATTAGAGTCTAACATCGTAGAAATTTCTGGAGTAGGAGCGATACCAAGCCTAGAGAATTGATAAGTCAACCTATCGACGATTTGAGACTGCAACCCTCCTAAAGTTGCAAATTCTTCTGCACCCGCATCGACGATTTTTCTTAGGTCTCGATCTAAACTAGCAAGCCTTGTCTGTAAGGCTTTTTTCAGATCTTTAAGGTTTTCTACAGTATCTGGACTAGTATTCGGATCTGCAATATCCTCTACAATGTTCTCGATTTGCTTCGAAAGAGCTTTTTTCTCTTTAGTCAGCTCGAAGAATTTATTGAGGTCGTAGTTGAAGGATTCAGCTACTCTATCGGTTTCGTCAATTACTGTTATAGCCCATGTAGCAAACGCTTCTGCCCCGACTGTCTCACGATCTTGATTGGGCGCAAGAAAAGGAGCTGCATAGAACGTCTTTTGGATTTTCCGATCTTCAATTTCTTTTGTTTCGCTTGGATTCTTATGATCGGGGAAAAATGACATTTCATTAAGAGCCTCAACAAAATCAGTAATCTCTTCCGCCGAAAAGTCATAGTCGTCCTGCAAAGCTTCGATAGTCTTCTTGTCGATGGGAAGAAAATCCTTCTTGTCAACTGGAGCAGCATGTAAGCTAGTTCCAAATAGTAATGACATTGGTAAGATGCCGCGAACTAGTAATGACTGTTTAATACTTTTCAATGTTATCTCCTCTAGTACAACCTTGACATGTTTTAATTAATGCACTACATATAAAATTGTTTTTAGGCACTCCTACAATGTTCACTGGCCGGTGGTCTGTAGGGGAGCCTTCCCTTAAAAATAGATAGCCTTTAGTTCTTTCCTCCTTCCCTCATCACTACCTATATAAAAAGTTAGCGCTTATCCTGTATAAGCAATCTTCGTGCCATTGGGAGCAGTCTTTTATCTACGATGATTAGGCTGATATTTGAGACAATTTGGATACAATTACCCTAAGAGGGGAGTCAGTTTAGATGGTAGCGCTCATAAATTTTGTTTCCCATCCGATTTTTGATAGATTTAAAGGAGAAACACCGCAGCAGCATATAAAATAAATGTGTCGCTATGCATGCTAAAGCTGTTTTCAAACTGAACCAACGAAGAATTGATCAGCTATTACTACATGGCATGAATATTACTAATATTATAGGTGATTATAGAAGTAGAGAGTGACGAAAAATTGTCAGTTTAGGACGAAGAATTGATCAGCTAGAATGGCTATTTATATTGTACTTTTTTAACTTGCTTTTAAGGGTATTGCGGTGGGTCCCTATTTTATCTGCCGTTCTAGCTATGCTTTGGTAGTGTTTGAGGAAGTAAGACAACATGCTTTTCTCGATAGAATCCATAAGGTCCTTAAAAGAAACATTTTCTTCCAGTACTACTCCTAGTATCTTATTAAGAGCGCTTTCGATATCCGGATCATCGGTGAAAAACTTTTCTTGATGAGTTTGAACTCTCTGACCGGGTGCGAGCATAGTCCTATATTCTGGCAAAAGCTCATCTGAAATAAGCCCTCCCGTTAGGTCTGCTTGCAAGACCATGCTTTGTAGGACTTTAAAGAGCTGTCTGATGTTACCTTGCCAATAGTATTTTTTACATTTTTCTGTCAAATCAGATATTACCTGAGTACTAATCTTAATATCTTCTTTTAAAAAGAATAGTTTGATTAGAGTTGCTATATCATTCAGTCTTTCACGTAACGGTAGTAGGTTTATTTCAGCTCCTAATAGCCTAGTTCGTAAATCTAGCAAGAATTCACCTTTATCTACCATTATATCGAGGTCTACGCCCGTTGCTACTATAAGCTGAAATGTAGAAGATAAGGTTTTTGTATCGCCAAGTCGTTCATATTTACCATCATTAAGCACCCTGAGCAGGGTTCGTTGACAGGCCAAGGGTAAAACATGGATTTCGTCTAGAAACAAAATTCCTCCGTCGGCATCTCCGATATATCCATTGGTAGTCTTATCAGCTCCGGTAAAAGCACCCTTCCTATGACCAAAGAAAAGTGAAGGCACCATGTCTTTAGGTATATTGGCGCAATTTACAGGGATAAAAGGGATATTCTTGCCTTTTTCTAGCGCTTGCCGCTTTTTGTGGATTAACTTAGCAATTTCTTCCTTACCAGTGCCCGTCTCGCCAATGATCGTAGTGCATATCTTGGTTTTAATGGCCAACTGGGCTGCCGTCTTCCTAATGCTATCATCAATAACTATCCCGTCTTCGAATTCAGGGGTGAATTTTACTGACTTACCGCTTGACTGAAGTTCCTTAGAGCTATAGGCAGACTCGACTGCTATCAGTACATCGTTTACATTTACGATTGGCTTTTTTAAGAAGTAGTGGCTACCAAGAGCGAAGGTCTTACGGTATACATCGATACTAGGGCTGGCAGACATTGATATGACAAGAGTGTTAGGGTGAAACTCCTTTGCATACTTTATTAGATCAAAACCTTCAGTACCCTCAAGAGTTAGGTGGATATCTGTAAGAATGATATTGATTACTGAGTTCTCTAGGGCGGTTTTGGCCTCTTCAAGGGTTTTTACCGCGAAAACCGTATAGTGCCCTCTCAGGATTTTGGCATAGCGCTCGTTTTGGTTTTCAGCATCTTCAACAAGTAGAAGAGATTTTGTCATATTTTTCGTCCCAAAAATCACATTTCAGATCGATTGATAGAGAATAGTCTTTAAAGAGGTTATAGTTTGATTTGAGCCATAATCCTAAATAACGACTTTAAAAGTTAGTTAATCATTGATTTAGCTTTCTTTGTTTCTTGTACTAATTTTTGACTAACCTTTTCTAGCTTTTCGATGAATACGGGACCGCTTATTTCTCCTTCAGAACTTTCTGCTATGACGATTTGAAGTTCAATGATGAGGTTTTCGGCATAATGTCTTAGACTTGAAATAGCTTTATTTTGGTTCATATCTCTTTCCTTTGAACCCCCGCCATTAATGCTTCAGCTATATTGTCTTGCTTCATTAGAGTCTTTCGTACAAAAAAATCCATGTCATTGGTCTTTCCTATAGAACGGTCTGTGGACATTCCTACTGCAATAATCTTTGGAATTTTTTCCTTAGCATAGGATATGACTTTTAAACCTTCTGAAGGATCATCATACTCTTTGGACAAATGTATATCAGAAAGGAGGAAATCGTAAGGTTTAGAGTTTAAAAATTCTACAGCTTCGTCGTAGCTACCAGCAACATCACAGTTGATCATTTTCGCAGCTTGCTTTTGCATGAAATTCCTTTGAACCATTTCATCTTCGACGATTAAAAGATATTTATCTTTAAGAGTTGCTTTAAAATTTATTAAACTCATCTTCTGGTTTTCCTCGATTGTATGCTTTTTATATGTCCCTAAGAGGCTATTTAGGGCCTCAGAAGGCATCTTGGGTAAGACTCCTTTAAATACTCCCGGTTCCACTTCATTGGAACTGGAACACAGATATATAGGAACTTCCGGTGCCAAGTTCTTGAGATGAATTGCAACATCCATGCCTGTTTTCCCATCTTCAAGATAATAATCGGTTACAAC
Source organism: Pseudobacteriovorax sp. (assembly GCA_050293845.1). Taxonomy (GTDB): domain Bacteria; phylum Bdellovibrionota_B; class Oligoflexia; order Oligoflexales; family Oligoflexaceae; genus DT-89. The sequence goes on from JBNKNM010000152.1 coordinate 6,568, forward strand.
CGCGGAAACTGTTTCAAAATAATTTGTAGCGCTAGCTACTTGCAAAAATTTGCCAAAACTTGTAAATACCTCACCTGAATTTGCATCTTTAAATAAGGCTTCCCATGCTGATGCGAGGATAGGGCTATCTTCGACTACGACAATTTTACCTTGTATTTTAGGGGCGGAGCTTCCAGCTTCCAAGCGCATCTGGTCATCGCTTAAATTTAGGGCCGAGGCTAGAATTTTTAAAAGGTGAAGCCTTGTCATGGGTTTGGGAAGAAACAGATCAGCACCAGCTTTAAGGGCTTGAGACTGGTATTCTAGAGCTCCTCGGTTGGAGTGAATGCAGATCTTTGCTTTTGGCATGTATTTACGGATGGCGGGCAAGGCGTCAAAGCCGTTAAAGTGACCTCTACCTAGGTCAACGTCAAGAATAACTACATCAAATTCTAAGTCACCAAGTTCGGCTATAACAGCTTCAGCACTTTCAAATTCCTCGACCTGTAGTTTATCCGCTAATTTCTCGCTTATCTCCATGTGACTTCTAAGGTGGCGCCTGTATATTGCTTCATCGTCAATGATGGCTACTTTTAGGTTGTTACCTGTGGCCTTTATAATATTATATTCGATCACCTGCTCTTCTGCAGAGTCTACTTCGGAGTGTTTAGCAATAGGGGAGTCTTCTATTTCTACTTTTATAGAAGCCGCCTTGAAATACTCTTGACTGGATCTTAGTAGCTGCACTTTACTATCATCAATTTCGCCTGCCATCGGTAGAGTAAAGTAAAATTCTGTTCCTTTTTCTTCTGAAGACTCGCACCAGATTTTTCCACCGTGGGCTTCTACAACTTGTTGGGCTATGGCTAAACCTAGACCCGTGCCACCCTTTTTGCCCTTGGTGAAAAAGGCTTCGAAGAGTTGTTTTCGATCATCATCTGGTATATAAGTGTTGGAGTTTCCAAGGCAGATTTCGACTTTGTCGCCTTTTTCCTTGCTGTGAAACCAAAGCTCCCCTTTACCTTTCATATGTTCAACGGCATTACCGATAATATTGGCAAAAACTCGTCCGACTTTTAATCGATTAACATTTACTTTATGGCTATGCTCTAATTTATATTGGATATCAATAGTGGCATCTTCATTAAAACGGAATAGATTTTTTAAGGTTTCGTTAAGTATAGCTGATGTAGAGTCAGACTCAGCGATAAGTTCACTGTCTGTTTTTCCTACTTCCATAACATCTTGGATCATACCGTTGACGCTGTCTAGGGATGAAGAGATATCGGGAATGCTGTCTTTAAGTATTTTTTTGACTTGATCTGTATTTTTTGCTGTGGAAACTATTTCAATAAGAGCTGAGACTAAAGTGAAGGGCTTTCTTACATCGTGGGCTAACATCTGAGTTGTTTTGGCTATTGCACTCTGTCTTTCTAGATTTCTAACACTTTGAAACAAACTAATTACCGATAATCTGATGGGATCAAATTCCACATACGGTGATATTAAACTAGCCCCGTGATTAACGTTAGTAACTTGAACAGAAAAGTCTTTAATTTCTTTCTCAATACCCTTAAATACATGTTTAGAAAGTACACTAGTAATTGAAAGAGCGATGATTAGGGTTGCAAATACTAGAAAAAATACGACCCAACTAAAATCTTGTTGCTGTATTTCTAGGTATAAAAAATATCTTTGATTATTTCCACTGACAAAGTTAAATAAATAAGTAGGTTTATTCTCATTTAATCTAAAAAACACAGCTCTATTTTTCGTAAGCGATGCAAAATTACTTGAAATATCAAGTAATTTTTCTTCGCCTGGTATACGCTGAATTTCGTAGCCGTCATGAGAAAACACTCTAAATTGGGATAATCCGTGTAATTTTTTTTGGTTCAATATTTCAATTTTGGCATAACGAGGAGATGTTGTTCGAATTAATTTATCAAAATATTTAACAACTGTTTCGGCTTTATATAAATAGACTTCTTCTTGTTTAAGGTTTTCAATATAGTAGTAGCCAATGGTGAGTATCATAGAAATAAAAAAGGAGCTAAGTCCTAAAATTCCTAAAAATGCACGAAATGAAACTTGATAAAGAGATTTTTTACTTATCTTCTGCAAAATCAAGATCGCTTATATCGATAGTTTCATCATAAAATTTTACTCTTTCTGCGCTGATATTCTTAGTGAACAAAGCTATTGAAGAAAAATGCGCTAGAGGAAGATATAATCCTTCTTGTCCTGCATTTAATAGCATTTCAGCTAATTTTTTATCTCTCTCAATATCATTTGTGATTTTCTTGAGTTTTATATATTGTTGCTGAATCAAATTATCGTAATCGGCTATAAACTTGAACTGATTTTCGAGAACCATATTAAGCCAAATGACGGGAGAAGGATCAGCAGCGCCAAAAGTATATAAAAGAAAATCATACTTATCGTTTTCATTCAATAAAGTAGATAAGCTTATTGGGATAAATTTTAAATTGACTCCGAATTTACTAACCGCATTTTTTATTTCGTTATTTATTGATTTGCGGCTTAAGCTAGCTACTTTGTAAATTTTCTTAGGAGAGAATGACTTTTTAGAGGTATGTTTAATTGGTCTATGCAAAATAAAGCCCGGAGGTTGTAGAGATTTGGCAAAATAAACATTTTCAAAACGATCAAAAGTTATTGACTCTTTATCTAACTTTTCTCCCAAGTATCTTACAACATTTTTCCCTTCTTCTATGTTACTTGAAGTTGGGATCATCAGTAGCACACGATCGATAGGCCTAGTCCAAAAATTGAATTTAACTTCAAGTCCTTTTAGGAGGCTCTTTTCGACAAAATTTTGGTCCATTATCAAATTCGGCCATGCCGTTTCATTTAACAAATTTTTCAGATTAAGACCTTGATCCGGGAAATCTCGCATTCTTACAATTTGTGGCATGGATGCTCTATAATCGTAATAATTTCTATTAGAGGCCAGCGTTAGTTCTTCAGTGCTATGATGCTTAACATAATATGGTCCTAGTGAAATATCATTTCGTATAACGACCATCTCTTTATTAATTTGATCTTCTCGGATAATAGGTATAGTCGCTGCTGCTAAACGCTTGAATAGCTCAACTCCTGGCTCTTTTACGGCAAATTCGAATTTACTTGGCGACTTTATTATTAAGCCGCCTTTCAAAATCTCCGTGCTAAGGAGAGAAGATATACCATCGTACTGATTTGGCGCAACTTGTTTCAATCTACCCAAACTCAAGGCTATATCATTTGATGTAAACTCTTTTCCATCCGACCATCTGATATTATGATCAATTTCTAATAGATACCTTTTCGTTTGTTCATCGTATTTCCAAGAACTTAGTAGCTTACTTTCCGGCGTTGAGTCACCAGTTAGTTCAAACAAAGAATTAAATAGACAGAGAGTCAGATTGTATTCTGACATTGTATTAAAGTTTACAGGGTCGAAAGGCAACTTATACGAGTTGTAAATACGGATTTCGTTCATCTCCACTCGGCTTTCTGTCGCCAACGACCTTATAGGAGTGATAGCTACTATCACTAAGATTACTAATTGTGCCCAATACATGATGCAGTTCCTGATTTTTGAATCATTATATCAGAAAAATCTTCCTGACATACATTTTGAGATGTATCAACCTTTTGGGAAGGCTTGCAAAGATTAATTTCACGTTCTTCGATTTGTGATTGTGGAGAAATAGTAGAAACAATAAATACAATAAGCTCAATAATCATAAATAATCCCTTTACGGTAATGGATGTGGCTCCAAATTCGCATTGATAGAGTAACTTTTGTTTATATATTTAAATACATAGCTTGGCACGTCTTTTCCTACCCATAGCTGAATAGCATCTTTACAAACAGCCTTTGTAATATAAGTAGGATTTCGACTTAATTCTATAACCTCTGGTTTCAAAGAAATCTTGCTATACTTTTTAACTTTTTTTTGAAAAAACCAAGAAGGAACCTGATGGTGATACCAGTATCTGGCATGATTAATGAGTCCGTCTGCCCAGTCATTTTTATTTGAAAGACGCACGATATGTAAAGTATAGAAAGCTTCTGAAACTGCTTTATATACCGACTCTTCGGGATACTTCTTATACGCAGTTCCTACAATAAATCCACCCGTTTCTTGGTTAATTATTAAGGCTATTTTCACATCAATTGATGACAAATTTGTTGAAAGTATTTTCAACTTATGATTAATGCCTGACAAATAATTAATAAAGCTTCTTATACAATTGTATTTAGTTACGTCTTCGTCAAAAGGTGTTTTAGTCAACCAGTGTCTTAAAAAAGCATCACGTTCCAAAAGCTCTCTTATTGCCGCTTCACTACTTTTCCTTTGGTTTTCATGAGAGGCAACTCCATTTGACGATAATTTGCCAAACCTTTTTTTGTTTTCAAAACAACACTCTCTCTCCAGTAATTCATTAATTGCTTTTAATTTAGCAAAACATTTTGATTCGTCTTCGCCGTATCCAAAGATCTTACCATAGATAGGGTGCTCGTATGAGACAATATAACGATTGCCTACCGGATCATTCTCACAAAGCGTAATCTTACCTAACTCTAAATTCGACTGCTTCCATTTAGCCAATACTTTAGAGTACTTTGGCCTTCTGAAGGGGTCGAATTTATTCATAAGTTTAAGCAAATAATCACCCTATTTTGTGTGTATAGTATGCTGGCTAACTTTTGTGTCTCTACTATATTCATTTGTGATAGTCAATATGAAATAGATGTTTCGCAGATTCTTGTTATGAAATTAACATTTTAAACTAAATTGGTCGTCAGCAACTTAATACTTCATTATCAATTAACATTTCTTAATTGTATCTCTTACTCTGGATAACTCATTAATAAATTTAAATACATCTTTCAAACAGAAGCTTGCGAGATAGAACTGACTTACCTGTTTTACTTCTTATTGCGCTGCTGGGTCTGAAAAGGAGTTTATGAATGGTAAAATTTTTTTGATACTTTTCTCGGAAGATAGTTGGTTAATTTAGGTCCTTGATTAATCTTATTCCCATTTGACTCATACAGAGGACACATATACTCGTAAAAGTACGTTAGATACTGTTGATTTAGACGTAATACATTGGAAAGAAAATATCGCATCGGAGTGAGCACTCAATTTAGATAGTCAAGATTATCACTGACATGCAATAACCCCGACTAAATTCTCAATGTACCTACTTCCTTGCTAACGAGAAGAATGAGACCAAAACCGCATTTTATGCAGCTTTTGTGTTTTCGAATGTCGATAATATTTCCCTAAAAGCCTCCAGTGCCGCTAGCGAAAGATCAAATCCCTCTGATACTGAAAAATCTTTAAGTTCCGCTGGTACTAAAGTTAGCCTACTGAACGCTTGAGACAATGCTTCACGAAAATCCTTGCTTTCAAAAAGCTTTAAAACATCGGTAATTTGCAGTCCATCCCCCGAAACTTCCTTTCCAATTAGTACTCCTAGAGTTGTTATTAATGCAATAACATCCTGGGTTTCATTAATTCCGGCCATCTATACCTCACTTTAAATTATGTTGACTCCTATTAACGGAGTTTAAACTTACCGATTTTTCGAGTCGCTTCACAAGATCTGCTAAAAGTCTTAACAATAGAGCATTATCTTTGGAAAATTTTTCAGACTCAGGAAGCTCAGCTATGATTTCTTTAATCTTTCTGTAAGCTGTGGCCGCCCTTGACCATTGCATCCATTTGCGGTGTTTGCTCCCACTAAGGCCCTGTGACTTAAATCTTGATTTCGGTAAACTGTGAGAATGGATCTCAGCGTAGTATTTAGAGTTCATAGTTAACTTTTTTACCACAACCTTTTGTCGATTTCTGAATCTAGAGCACTAACAAAACGATTTTCCGCTGCAGAAGTCATTTTTTCTTTAGCTTTTTCACGCCTAAGCATAGATGCTATAGAGGCGATAGTGCTGCGAATTATTAGCCATTTTCTATTTGTTTCCTTTGATTTCCAGACATGTAGCCTTGATCCCCTATCTTTCTGGATAAATTTCTTATGAAAAATATAGGTCCGATGTCCCAGGGTAATGCCTACAACTTGTGTTCTTTTATCTCGCGGAATTCCCTTTTGTTTAATTGGTTTACGTTCAGAACTGAGGAATTTGATCGCTGAAAGACGTTTTTTGTTCGCAAACAGTTTTGAGGAGATGCCAGCTTCAATACCCCCGACACTTTTCACAAGACTAGTAGTAAGAACAGAATCTACTGAAGGTTTTGAATAAGGATCTGCTGGCCCATATTTAGGACCTCTCCTAGGTAAGCCATATTTTTCTCTAGTAATCTCGCTGGAAACTTTTTTAGCGGCATTTATCGATTTATTTTGAGCATTTTTAATCGCTTGCAAATATGCTTTCATTCCCTCTTTCTTCAGCAGGAGAGGTAATTTTGATTTATCAAGTGAAAGCTGAATGTCCATCAATTTTTCCGTTCAAGATGGGTCAATCTTTCCGATATGGCTTCCAAATTGCCATTAATCATTTCGAGAGATTTGGCATGCAGGTCGAGTTTTGCCGAGAGCTTATTGATACAGGATGTAAAATGCTGCAAAGACTGAATAAAGGATTCATAAGATCTATTATTTCGCTCTTCTACTTTTCCAATAGCTCTTTCAAGCCGCATTATGTCGCGATCGTATGTGGTTGGTGGTGGGGTGGGATTTTTACTGTCAAAATACATCCTGTAAATGAGGACGATAGCAACTAAAAAAGGGCCTCCTGTTTTAAATAGTTCAAGTTCGGCCAATTTCTTTCTCCCAACAAACCTCAACCTACATTGCCGGAACCATAATATACTACTGGCGGCTATCGTGAGAAGACGAAGCTTTGCAGAAAATATTAAAAAATTCATTTATCTCTAGCGCTACGTAAACTTTGCTCCGGTTTCTTCGAAACGCTAAAATAGGTATTTCTTTTCCTGTTACATGACTTTTTGCTTGCTTTAATGCCTCCCAAATA
>JBNKNM010000153.1:0-13508 GCA_050293845.1 Pseudobacteriovorax sp.
CCATTGTCTACCGAATAACCAAATTCCCCGAGCATACAAAACCAGTCTCGAAAAATGAAGTCTAAAAAGCTGTCCTGGCAGAGGTTTTATATTCTTTGAGGCAGTCAAATTGCTTCAAGCCGATGATAGTCAAGACTTTTGAGTTTCGCAAAGACTCTATTTCTGAGTTGATTCCAAAATTTTATGCAGGAGTCTTTGTTGGATTATAGGTTTTAGAGTTTTTTGTATCGTGAACAGATTTCATTTCAACCTCAGCTTAGGTAACGACAGCAATGCAACAATCGGCAAAAAGCAAGCACTATACCTGTTGAGAATTCAATATTTATAGGAAGTTAGGGCTTTAACGGAGAATGAAGGTTTTGCAATCGTAAAATCTTTGGTCAAATCCAAAGCTTCATGGGAAAGGATAGTCCTTTGGCTGAACTGTTTTGTTGTCATAAATTACGTAATCAAATCATGTGCTTATATGATAGTTTTTAACTATCATAAGATATATATAATATATTTTATTTATGAGTAGTTTTCGACGATGATTCTTACATGGCAGCAAAACTGCCAGTGGTTAAACCTAACTAAAAGAGGAATCATTATGTCTAGTATTATCAACTCTAAGGTTGCTGACTTTAACGTTCAAGGTTTTCATAGCGACGATTTTAAAACATACACTCAAGAGGATCTCAAGGGAAAGTGGTCTATTTTTTTCTTTTACCCCGCTGATTTCACATTTGTTTGCCCCACTGAATTGGGTGATCTGGCGGATAAATATGAGGAGCTACAAAAGCTTGGCGTAGAAGTTTATTCTGTGAGCACCGATACTCATTTCACCCATAAAGCATGGCATGATACTTCACCTACCATTAGTAAGATCAAATTCCCCATGCTAGCTGATCCCACGGGACACCTTAGCAGGTCCTTTGGAGTTTATATCGAAGAGGAAGGCTTGGCTTATCGTGGTAGCTTTCTTGTGGACCCTGAAGGGCTCATTAAAATTGCAGAAATTCAAGATAATAGCGTTGGTCGCAATGCAGATGAATTATTCCGTAAAGTTCAAGCAGCCCAGTTTGTAGCATCACATGATGGCGAAGTATGCCCTGCTAAATGGCAGCCAGGAGCAGATACACTGAAACCTGGATTAGACCTTGTAGGAAAAATTTAATAACTGGGGCCTCCCCAGTTATTTCCCATATTGAAAGGACAATCAGATGATCACTCCAGAGATAAAAAAACAACTAGAACAGCATTTTTCTCCATTATCTGTAGCTATACAATTGCAACTATTTGATTCTCAGCACCCTAAAGCGAAAGAACTTGAGGAAATGGCTGAAGCTGTGGCTTCTTGCAATAAACATATTACTGTGATCTACACTGATCAGGTTTCGGCAGCACCTCGTCTGGAAGTCATGCGCAATAACGAACCTACCGGTATCACTTTTTTAGGTGTTCCCGGAGGTCACGAGTTTACTTCCTTTATTCTGGCGATTCTCAATAGCAGTGGCTTAGGGAAACTTCCCGATCAGGGGTTACAGCAACGAGTAGCAAACCTCAATGTGCAGGAAGAATTCACGACAGTTGTATCTTTATCCTGTGAGAATTGTCCTGAAATTGTCCAAGCACTCAATCAGATGGCTCTATTTCATCCAGGGTTAAAGCATGTCATGTTTGATGGAGACATTGATCCAGATTTAGCATCTAAGTTAAACGTGAGCAGTGTACCAGCCGTCTTTGCTGGCCAGGAGTTAATCCATACCGGCAGGGGGTCTTTTGCCCAACTTCTTGAAAAGTTAGAAAATAAATACGGTTATAAGAATTCCGAACAACCGGTGATCAAACACAAAAGATACGATGTAGCCATAGTCGGTGGGGGACCAGCAGGTGCTTCGGCAGCTATCTACACAGCGCGAAAAGGGCTCTCAACTGTCATTATTGCCGATAAAATCGGCGGGCAAGTACAGGAAACCAAAGGTATCGAAAATCTTATATCGGTTATTTACACTGAGGGTCCGAAACTAGCTGAGAGCTTGAGTAAACACATTAGGAGCTATGATATTGACCTGTTGGAAAATCGCCGGGTACAAAAGATTGACTCTGGAGAAACTAAAATTCTTCATTTGGGATCAGGAGAAATTGTAGAAGCTGATAATCTTGTTATGGCCACAGGCGCACAATGGAGAAAGTTGGGAGTTCCAGGGGAAGTTGATTATCTAGGTCAGGGTGTGGCTTATTGCCCTCACTGTGATGGTCCTTTTTATAAAAATAAAAAGGTGGCTGTTGTTGGTGGTGGCAACTCTGGAGTCGAAGCAGCTATAGACCTAGCAGGGATTTGCGAGGCAGTAACTCTTATTGAGTTTGCACCAGAGCTGAAGGCTGACCAGGTTCTACAAGATAAGCTACGTAACCTTAAAAATGTAACAGTGGTTACTAATGCTGCTACGGATTCCATCTCAGGCAATGGTAGTAAAGTTACGGCAATCCATTATAGGGATCGCAGTACTGAGGAGAAATTTGAAGTGCTATTGGACGGTGTCTTCGTACAGATTGGCCTAAGACCTAATAGCGAGCTTGTGAAAGATCTGGTGGAACTGAACCCGTTTGGTGAAATTGTTATTGATGAGAAATGTCGTACCAGTGAAAAGGGTGTTTATGCTGCTGGAGATGTTACTGTAACTCCATTTAAGCAGATTGTAGTCTCTCTCGGTGAAGGAGCGAAAGCCGGTCTAGCGCTATTTGAGGATCGGGTTCATCAGGCTGTGGGAGTTTCGTAGGAGGAAAGGTTGTGAACAGGTCATGGTTTGACCTGTTCACAAAAACACAGACTCTAATCGAGGATCTCGGGTTAAGAAATATTAACCCTTGTCTTACCATTGGAGGATTAGAATGTTTCGATTACTCAGGTTTAATCCTACGATCCAATAGTGCAACTGGTATGCCAGCCTATTTGTGACTTAATTCCTGAATATCTATGATTTTTTTCCTTTAGTTGTAAAGCTTTGTAATGTTTTACTACATGCTTGTGGAGGTCTAGAAAAAACATTCTTCTATTTTAGGTAGATACAAGGAGAGCCCTCGATACAGTGATGATTCCGACTCAGAATGACTCTGAACTCGCCAAGTTATTGAAATTATAAAATAATTGCCTCTAGTGACCCAACCAGTATCGGGTCAAAATGTTTCAGTGTTCATCAAAGCTACAAGGGACTCACAACTTTTTTTAACGCAATGATTTGATCCTTTTTCCTATGGATATCCCGAATAGGTGAGTTGAGAGCATTCAGAAAGCGTTCTAGATTGTTAACTTCCGTCACATTAAGGTAAAGGTTCCCAATTTTGTCTGATGTATGGGCTTTAAAGCTGGGCCTCATATATCGGTAGATCACCTCACGAATTGTGAGAGCACTGCCATCATGAAAGTAGGGTGCCGTATGGGAAAGGTTACGTAAGCTCGGTGTTTTTACACTGTTTTGATAAAGTTTTGGACTCTCGGGAATAGGCGGACAACTGTCTAGCCCATAGCATCGATAAGGGTTGGATTTTAGGCTAATGATGCCCTCTGCACGACTGGCGATACTAGCATTGGCTAGGCCTGTAAAATGAAACTTTTGATCTGACAATAAAGGACCAGAGTGGCACTGCACGCACTTGCCTTTACCAATAAAAATTTGAAAGCCATGCCACTCTTCTTCTCCAAAGCCATCGACAAACTTCAAATCTTGATCGGGGTTGTAACTTTTTAAAAAATGATCGAATGGCGACTCTAATGCCGTTAAACCTCTTACAAAAGTGGCAATGGCAAAGCAACTATTGGCGAAAATCTGCTGCTGATTCTCAACCGTAAGTTTGTAATTGGGCACCGGTGAAAATAGTGCTTCATACTGTGACTTATAATTGGTTAAGACTACATTCACAAATTGATTTACGGTGGTATTATGCTCCTTAGGGCTCAGCAACGGTCCCATGGCCTGAGCTGTTAAGTTGTCAGCTCGACCATCCCAGAAAAACCACTGCTGCCATCTGAGGTTAATTAACGGTGGAACATTTACGGTTGTCTTTCCCACTCCTTGAGAGAAAGCTACATTATCGGCCAGGGAAAATTGCGGCTTATGGCATGAGCTGCACGATATTGCTTCATTGGCAGATAGGCGCGAATCATGAAATAGCCGGCGTCCCCATTGAGCTAAGGCAATTTCACGCGGGCTCGGTTGGGGGAGTTCTAACTGGTAATCTTGAGGAGAAAACTCAGTAATTTCGCTGCGAACTAGCCACGTTTTGTTCAGGATGAATAGTAGTAGACCTACTAAAGCAAGACTAATAAGAAATCTTAGCATAATGCCCCCAAACTTTCTTTTAAGATGCTTTTGGAGGAATTATAAAAAGACTTTGAAGGAATTACCAGAAACAAATGGGGGGCCAGTAGCCTTTAATACAAAATGAGACAGAGTTCTCGGGACGAACGTTTCATTCCTTAAAATAGTCTTCGGTATCACGCAATTATTCTGCATAATGATTCCTTGCTAATATTCAATTTTTTGGGAAATTTTTTAGAGAACTGATGAAGAAGAGAGTCGAGTGGGAAAGTCTAACTTTTACAGCAGTTCTCGTCCTAGTTTAAGATTAATCATGTCTTGCCTCCATAATATTATGACTTTAGTGTTATCCTTTTATAATAACGTGTTTAAGAATGTTGTCAAACTAATTCGCAAATTGAGCCTGCTACCTAAAGGAAGCAGATTCTTATTGAAGTGCTTAACTTCTCAAAGTTCTAACCGTCGTACCTGCGGTGTAGTTTCTCGCAGAACACTTTCCAAGCTAACGGGAGCTTTGCGAACATTCAATCTTAAAAGACCAATCATTAACTAAAGTTAACTCGTGCCTGTTATCGTCCATCTGAATGAAATATGCCTTGCGACGCACGGTATAAATGATCATATATTTTATACTGTATACTTTATCGGTAAAATTCATTAAGAATCGTCGTTTCAAACTTGTCTTCATTGCTTCACGCGAGGATATATATTTGCGTTACACAGACAAAGGAGTTTTACTAGCCTTGCTAGCCATGGTTTTTGCAGGGGGTTTTATGATCCCCTGGAAAATGGCAGTGCAGCATGGTTCTGCCGCCAGCATGGTGGCAATTTTGGTTTTGACCGCTGCTTTGGCAAATACTGCTTTACTTGCGGTACAAAAAGGATTTTCCAGACTCTTTAAATGGCCGAATAAAACGGAACTTGCATTGGGTATCTTTTTTGCTCTCTTAACGTTATGGGGAAACTGGGCTAGCGCCAAATCCATCGTATATCTCCCTCCAGCCATGGTATCCCTTTTCATGAGGTCTGAAGTTGTTTTTATTACCTTACTGGCATGGACCATGCTCGGAGAAAAGGCTGGACTGAACTTCTGGCTAGGTTGTATCCTAGTTGGTTTCGGGTTATGGATCATGCAACCTCCGACAACATTAGCAGAAGGCTGGTTACGGGGAATGGGCTTTGCCATACTTGCAGCTGCAGTGTTTGCATTAATGGCGGTATTTACAAGAAAATATATCGTTGTGATCGATACGATGGTCGTCAACTCCATTCGCTTGTGGCTGGCAGTAGTCATCTGGATTCCCTTTGGAGAAGGAGTTACCGGGATTACAGAGCTTAGTCCCGAGCTTTTTTTGTATGTTGGTCTGGCGGCTCTATTAGGTCCTGTTGTGGGAAGAGTTACATTTATGAACTCATCTCAATATCTAGAAGCACGGCTGAGTGCATTGATCGTCAGTGGCGCTCCTGTTTGCACGTTAGTTTTAGGAATTATTTTTTTAAATGATTGGCCCGAGTCACGGCAACTAACTGGTGGAGCTATGATGTTGGGAGGGATTTTAATCATACTTCTTAGATCCTCGAAGACACCAAGACTACGCCCCGTTCCGAAAATCTAATATTGGATTTGAAAATCTGCTGGAGGTGATTTCTAGAGATATACTTGCCACATTTAAAACTGGAATCATCGGGTTGATGATATTACTATGCTCCCCAGTCATGAAACCTCAGAAAGGATCTATTATGGCTAGTACCGCATCTAAGATGATGCCTCTAGGTCAAAAAATGCCAGATTTTTCATTGAACGATGTATTGAGCGGTAAACTGATCGATAGTCAGCAAATCGCTGAAAGTCGGGCTGTCCTTGTCATGTTTATTTGTAATCATTGCCCCTATGTGGTGCATATCAGATCATCATTAACAGCCCTTTGCAATGAATTCGTTGCTAAAGGGCTTGCTGTTGTTGCTATCAATAGTAACGATATCGTAAATTTTCCGGATGATGCACCAGAGAAAATGCAACAACTGGGCATAGAGATGGGGTTTAATTTCCCCTACTGTTTTGATGAAAGTCAAGAGGTCGCTAAGGCATTTGATGCGGCATGTACACCAGATTTTTTTCTATTTGATGATCAGCAAAAACTGGCCTATAGAGGTCAATTCGATGATTCCAGACCATCTAATGAAATAGAAGTGACAGGTAAAGATTTGCGTTTGGCTTTAGAGGCAGTGATGCAGCATCAAATACCCAGTGAACAGCAGAGGCCCAGTATTGGTTGTAATATCAAGTGGAAGAACTAGTTGTAGTACATCGACAGTATTAAGCAATGATGGTACGGGGTGCGAACTGATGAGAAAATGGTAGCGATTCGAGATGTGAGACAGTTAACAAGGAGATACAAATGGCGCTGATCCTAAGAGTCATCAGCCTTATATCAATATTGATGATGCCATCACTGAAGCTACAAGCACAGGGAGACAAGTTAAGGATGTTACATGTTTCAGCAACCGGAACAATCAATATACCAGCGACTATAGCTGAGCTTAGCGTGGGTATCGAAATACATGGTCCGGAAGCCACCGTAGTTCAAAAAAAGCTTAAGAAAGATAACAATAGCTTACTTGATTTTTTAAGTAGAAAAAAAGTTCAGCGATTGAAAACAGCGAGTTATCGTATCCAACCCCAATACAGCTACCAGAACGGTAAGCGAAAGAGTGAAGGGTTTACTGGAAATACAGTCATTAGTTTTCAAGTATCGGTGGGCGATGTGGGGCTGATTCTCGATGACGTACTTCAGGAAGGGGCAAACGAATTAAAAAAAATTCGTTTTACCGCGACAGAAGATGAGTTGGAAAAAGCCCAGCAGATGGCTCTGGAAATGGCCTCGCAGGAAGCTCTTGCGAAAGGAAAGCATGTTTTGCAAGGTTTGCATCTTAAGTATGGGGGTATAGCTGAAATCACTGTCGGTCAAAGAGAAATGAGACCTCCTGAACCTATGAGCCGTCTGGCATTTGACTCATCAGGGGCATCGGGCGTCAATATTGAAGCGGGCGATGTTACAGTAGAAGCTCAAATCTCGTTAACCCTATCTTATCAGTAGTTTATGTTTCTATGGCTTATTCTCCAAAGGACCCTGAAGGACCGGGAAAAACAACCGGGCTTTCTATACCCGAGTGATCGACGCTGGCAACCCCGAAGAAATAATTGTCGATGACAATGTTTTTCAGGGTGTATTTGTTGACTTTACCGACAAATCGGCTCCACTGCCAGGTTGGCGAATCTGTAAGACGCCAATAAATGCGATAACCTGCAATCTGCCCTAGATTAGCTTTATCGGCAGCGGACCAGCTTAATGTAGTATCAGGGCTGACAGCTCCTGTAATGCTGACTCCTGCAGGTGGACTGGGAGCCCAAGATAGGCTCGCTAAAACCGTCGCATTCAATGCTGTTAGCTTAGCGGCATAAGGAAAACTGATACCTTCTATGGTGTCGCCGAATTTGAGGCCATTTTCAGTCCGCAGGTCTTGGTGCTGGCGATGGTAATTTTCGTTGGTTTCCATGATACGCACAGCTGGAAAGCCCAAATCATTGAAAGGCTTATGGTGTCCTCCCCGGCCGAACCTGTCCAGGCGGTATATTAACATTGTGTCGAGGTTAGGAATGTAAACATCGGCAATGTTATCGATGTAACGTCCCAAGTTACGGGTGGCAGAATCTACCTCTCCCCCATAGAAGCGCCGTCTAGTAGCTTCTTCAGGTGTTTCGTCTGCCCTAGTACCTTCAGCAAATATTCTCGCTGTAGTGTTATTAATAACACCGTTGATACCTTCTATATTGCCAATCATATCATTATTGAGAACCGCTTTTATGCGCCATCCTTGACTCTTCGCCTCATGAGCCATAATTTTGCCACCGAAAAGGCCCTGTTCTTCCCCCGAAAGGGCCGCGTAGACAATGGAACCGTTAAACTTATATTTACTAAGGATTCTGGCGGATTCCAAAACCCCGGCCACTCCGGAAGCATTGTCGTTAGCTCCGGGAGCATCGGACTTAGAGTCCATGACATCTGATACGCGAGAGTCAATGTCACCGGACATGATTACATAGCGACTAGGGTCGGTGGTTCCCTTTTGCACGGCGATGACATTTACCACTTCTGTTGCCATAGGGATTCTTTTTTCGTTTTTGATGGTTTGTTTCTGGGTGTAAACTTTAAGACATCCACCGCATTGCCGGGACAGTTCTCGGAATTCGCTTTCAATCCAGCGCCTTGCTGCACCTATTCCACGGCTTGATGACTTGGTTTCGGATAGTGTGTGACGTGTGCCAAAGGAAACTAGCTTGCGAATGGTGCGTTCTATATTAGCAGCTTTAGGTGCCGTAGCGATGGCTTCAAGTTGCATCTGCCGTGAGGGTTCCGGCGTTGTAAGAGCCATACCTCGGGACATTGGTAATAAAAGGGAGAAGGTAAGTATTATCCGCATCCCAAGGGCTGAAATCTGAGCCAGATTCGTTAGAAAACTGTGGATCAGGGGTGTTGTTTTCATGGTTTTTCCCTACTGCTGAAAGATAAAAGTTGCAGTATAGGAGTAAATCCCGATGCTGAAAAGTTCAGTTAGGAATTTCTTTGAACATCGGAGGATAGTCAGACATGCAATTTAAGATTTTATTAAAAAACATGGTGTAGGCTGCCCGGGCACGGAATTGTAAGTTATTCATTAGGTAGGAGAAATAAGCTTTGAGATATATAGTTCCCTTAATTATGCTAATGATAGCATGTCAGGATAAGCCAGAAGATCCCTGGAATAAAATTGTTAGTAAGTCCGAATTACAGCAAGGATTTTTAGATCAATACCAGCATCGGGAAAGTGGGGATGTTTACCTAGCAATTGCAAAAGAGCGCTTGAACCAGGACATCCTACATTTTCGCTATGTCGAAGATGGTAGTGGAGTGCATTATGTGCGTGGTGAAGTATTGGACAGTCAGGTTTTAGAGTTTCGTAAGGATTTCAATAAAATCGAGGTAGTTGGAAAGAATACTAGGTTCCACGTAACACCAGGTCATAGTTTTAACAAAGGTGCCACAGCGAATATCTCGAATCCTATCTTGGCGCGCTTAGATATTGAGGCGGAAAGTCCCGATGGTTCTCAGTATTTGGTATCAGCTAAAAAGTTATTTTTAAGCGAGAAACTTGGTGCGATCAAACCAGTTTATGACCCAAAACAAGATAATGGTCACTTGAGAATGGGGCAGCTTGATGAAGAAGCCACAAAGTTTCTAGCAGTTTTCAGCTATCCCACAAATGCTAATTTCTCCATAAACTATTCCTATCACAATGATCTTGCCAAAGGCTCTGGAACTTATGAGTCCTTATATGATTTAAGAAAGGTCACGGTTACGATCAATCATTATCTTGTCGAAGCACCAAAGGACAATGGTTTTGTTCCTAGATTAGCAGACCCACGTGTCGGCTATTTTACACAACAAAAAGATGATCTGGTATCCGAGAATAAACAGAACTTTCATGATTTGATCAGAAAGTGGAATCTGATAAAAAAAGATCCTGAGCTACCTATATCAGAGCCTGTTAAGCCGATAGTGTGGTGGATCGAGAATACGACACCCAAGAAGTATCGTGCTTACATTAAAGAAGGAGCTTTGCTTTGGAACAAGGCTTTCGAAAAGGCCGGGTTTAAGAATGCGATGGTTGTTAAAGAGCAGCCCGATGATGCCTCCTGGCATGCAAATGATTTAGCCCATAATGTGATTCGCTTTGTATCATCCCCAAAGCCAGCCTTTGGTGGCATAGGTCCCTCTTTTACTGATCCACGAACTGGGGAAATTATAGGGTCTGATATAGTTTTGGAATACATATATTTCACAAATCGACATCGCTATGCCAAGCTTTATGGGGTTGTTCCAGGAAGTGGTTCGAAAAATCTTAGGGCTTGTAGCAATGCTATGCTGTTATCGGAGGGGATGCAACTTGGTAAGCTTGCAGATGCCGTCGGAGTAGAAGCTGTCGACAGTGAAGAGTTAATGAGAGATTCCATCATTTCCCTTGTTGCTCATGAAGTGGGACATACTTTAGGGCTAACGCACAACATGGCTGCAAGCTATGGAGTTTCAAGGGAGAAACTAGCAAGTAAGGAAGCTACTGGTGCCCATGGGAATACAGCTTCAGTAATGGACTATGAAAGTATCAATCTTCATAAAGAATCTGAGCAGCAAGGACATTACTATAATGCTACTCTGGGAGCATATGATTATTGGGCTATAGAGTTTGGCTATACACCTCAAGCGAGCTCAAGGGAGGAGTATCAAGCCTGGAGAACCAAGATATTGGATCGCTCACGTGAACCCGCATTGTTCTATGGTAATGATGCTGATGATATGAGGGCGCCTGGTCGTGGTATAGATCCTAGGGTTATGATTGGTGATCTTTCGAACGATCCCTTGGGTTGGGCTAAGGAGCGTATCGAGTTCATCAATGGGATTTGGCCTAAACTATCGGAACGGTATTATAGTCCTGATCAAAGCTATATTGAGTACAAGCATGCTCACGACACCCTGGTTGGCCAGTACCGGAATGCGGTAAGGGTTATGTCTAGATATATTGGGGGAGTATACAATAGTCGCCTCATGCAAGGACAGACCTCAGCTCCAGCCTTTTCAGCAGTGCCTTATTCTCAGCAGAAAAGGGCCATGTCTTACCTTGTTGAACATGCCCTCGGCAGAGATGTATGGTGGTCTGAACAAATTACGAGTCGTTTGCAAATGCAGCGTCGAGGCTTCGATTTTTTTGGCGTTGCACAAGACCCATCCTTGCAATCGGATATTCTAGATATTCAAAAAGAAGTACTAGACCACGCTATGAATGAAGTGGTATTGCGACGCCTTGCTAACAGTTCATTTTATGGAAATAAATATTCTGTTCTCGAGGTCCTCACTGATTTACGGCAAGGTATTTTTGGTAATTCACTCAGTGATTCATTGACATTGGTTCGTAGAAACATTCAATCTGAGTTCCTGGGACGACTAGGTCAGATGATTAAAAAAGATTCTAAGTATGACTCTGAAGCCCAGGCAGCATCAATTTATCAGATCAAGAGCATTGAATCGATGTTGGCAAACCAAAATTCCACGAAAGATCCCCAAATCGTGGCCCATAAGCTCAAGCTTCAGTCTGACATTCAATTAATCTGGGAAGCTAGAAAATCTTAATATTTCGACCCCTCGGGGTCGATTTCTCGAATCCGATATCAAGCCTTTAAAATTACCCATTTGCGCTGAAATTCACTTTATTTTTTTGTACTTGTACCGATCTACATATCCGGGATCGCGATAGCTGAATATTTTCAACAGATATTGGTAATTGACTGATTTTACTATTGGTAGGTAGGTGAGAGGTTTTTACTTTGTAATTTTGCTCGGATTTGTGTGTGCAGTAAGTAGTCTACATGCAGCCAATGAAGCATCACTGATTGGGGATAGAGTTTCTTATCTATCGGACATGGACCAATCTATTGCTTTTAGTAATATTATAGGTCATCAGGATTCTAGTAATTGGCAGCAAAGCAGGCACAAAGCTATTAATCTTGGCTTCGAGAACGATCCTTATTGGTTTAAATTTGATCTGTGGTCTGCAGACTATTCCCAGGGTGAAATGATTTACCTTGAGCTTGCTTATCCTCATCTAGATGAAGTATTTCTTTATCATGTTGATAATCAAAGCAAGAAAATGAAGTTGCTTAACACCGCTGGGGATTCTCTTGCATTTGCACATCGAAACTTCAGCTATCGCAATTTCATTTTCGAACTTCCGAAACAGCAAATTCTTGGTGATCAGACTTCAGCAACTTTAGTTTTACATATTAAGACAACGGGAAGCCTACAGGTTCCACTGAGAATTTGGTCGCCGAAAAGTTTTGTTGAAGCTGAAAGCGAAGAATCTTATAGTTTGGGCCTATATTTTGGCATCATACTGGTGATGATACTATACAATTTACTTTTGTTTTTTACCATTGGTGAAGCAGGATTCCTCTATTATGTTCTTTATATAAGCTCTTTTGCAATTTTTCAAATGTCTCTCAATGGCCTAGCCTTTCAGTTTTTGTGGCCAAACCTACCAGAATTCAATCGACTGGCAAATCCCTTATTTTGCAGTCTGGTCGCCCTGACGATAACACAATTTACTTGCCACTTTTTACGGTCAAAACAAACCATACCTCGCATCCACAGATTACTTAACCTTCTTAGGATAGTTTGTGCTGTAGCGGTGGTTATGGTTTTTATGGTTAACTACAATATTGGTATTCGTGTGACTTCGGCTTTGGCAGCTCTTTGCGCTGTAATTTTGATCGTTTCAGGAGTTGCGGCTCTTATTGGTGGTTATCGTCCAGCGCGCTATTATGTAACTTCATTTGTTTTATTTTTGATAGGAGTTATTGTCTATTCTTTTAGGGCTTTTGGCATTCTTCCTAATACCTTTGTGACCCAATATGCTTTACAGATTGGGTCAGCGCTGGAGGCTATGCTCCTATCTATCGCTTTAGGAGATAAGCTGAAATTGCAGCAACAAACCTATCAGCAAGAAATCGAATCATTAAACATGGATCTTATTGAAAAAGAAAAAGCGCGAACTATATTTTTTCATAATACTTCCCACGAACTTAGAACCCCCTTGAATGGAATTCTTGGATTTGTAGAAATGCTAGGAAAAGGTTTCTATGGAGATTTGGATCATAAAGTTAAGGAGCAGGTTTGCAAAATTGGAACATTGGCAACTTCACTTATGCATCAGGTTAATACCATTCTTGATTTAGCCAAAACCCGGCGAGGAGAAATCAAGCTTTTCCATTCACAAATACCTCTGGATGAAGTTAAAGAAGAGATTCAAATGCTAGCCGATGGTTTGCTGTTAAAGTATAAAAATAGTCGATTTACTTTGCATACTTCGTGGAACAAATCTAAAACCCCTCTATTCATTGGAGACAGAGAAAAGCTAATGACCATTATTAGAAACTTGGTAGGTAATGCTTTCAAATTTACTTCTTCTGACCAAGTTAATTGTATTGATGTTTCTTTGAAAATAATAAATTCAAATTGTTTAGAAATAAAGGTTCAGGATAGTGGTATTGGGATTCCTGTTGAGTTTCAAAGTAAAATATTTGATGAATTTAGCCAAGTTGAAGATGGAGCACGCCGG
>JBNKNM010000154.1:0-13480 GCA_050293845.1 Pseudobacteriovorax sp.
CCGTATTAACATACATAGGAAGAATGACAACAATTTTGAAATTAAAATCTCCTGAATTGTTTATAGACCAAAGATAATGAAATCTAAACGCTGGTAGTACTTTAATTTTAAGATTTAATGATTCGGCAAAGCTATCCTTGAAAATATTTCCTATAACTCCTATTTGATGTGGACATAGACTTTGTTTGATTTCAGCTTCAGAAGGCTTAAAATGGAAATCTTGGGAATATATAACAGCTCCGCCATGATATCCGATTAGTTTATCTGTTTGTTTTGCTTCGTAGCATGCCAATGCTAAAGCTCTATCAATCGGTTGATTTTCATTCCAATCAAGGATCATTTCGATCTTGCCATTGAAAGACCTCAATAGATTACAATAGGAATAAAAAGCAAAAAGAGGGTCCCATGCATACTTATTCCACCACAAGTTGCTTATTTCAGTATTTATATATCTGGTAATATATACAGAAAATGAACTGTCAAATTGATATTCTCTCAGGCCCATAGCTATTACTTTGTATGATACTTGCAAAATATTAACTAAAGATAAGTACTTTTCTTTAATTAAAAATGGAATCTCAAAGCTTTTAGATTTAAGCAGTTTCTGCCATTTAAAATATTCAAATATTTTAAATCCAGTTAAATTAGGGACATACACTATTCTATCGATAAGCTTTCGTGGGGAACCTACAAAAGAACTGTAGTACCTATCGAAAAATTTATCGCCGTTTAGCATTTCTGGGACTACAAATATATCGACTAAAATTGGCGAAACTCTAATTTTATTTTTATCAGTAGAGTAAACTAACCCTAAGAACTTCAAGTATAATATACGCCATAAAATTTTTGCTAGGCTCACTAATTTATGGACAATAGTATGATTAGGCTTCATTACTCTAACTATAGTGCTAGATGGTATAAATGAAACTAAAGATTCTTTTTCACTGCGATTATTTAAAATCAATTCCTTTACATAAAAATTATTAAATTGCAAAGAACACAAGATAATTTTCCGCGCAATCAAATCAAAAAGAGGATTAATGTAAGGGCTTCGTGAAAGCATAGGTAACATAAGAATGTACTTTTGTCCTGCAAACTCTGATAGAAGCATTTTTATATTTTTTTCAAATTCTAAAACAATCTTTCTAAAATAAACGCTTTTTAGCTGTTCAAAACTTTCACTCCCTGAGCGCAGATCAAGAATCTCGTATGAATTATTCATTTTATAACCTAATTGCTTTTTAAGCCGTTGATAGCGGCCTCGCCCATAGCTAAAACCGACTCTTGAGCGCTACCTCCCATATGGGGAGTGGCAATAAAATTATTTAATAAAAATAATGGTGAGTCTGTATTCGGTTCGTCTAAAAATACATCACTTGCAGCACCAGCTATCATGCCCTCATGCAAAGCTAAAAACAGATCGTTTTCTTCTACAATTCCACCCCTTGATGTATTAATCAGAAAACTATTCAACTTCATTTGTTTTAATTCATTTAGTGCTATGATGTTCTTCGTTTGATCCGTCAGTGGTAAGTGAATCGAAATAAAATCTGAATTATGAAAAAGGGTATTTAAATCAACACTAACAACATTATTTTTGCTAAAAAACTCTTCATCTACTTTTATATCATGAGCAATTATATTATCTGTGAAAGGCTTTACTAAAGTAACCAGTTCTTTTCCAACATTCCCACAACCTAAAACACCAACTGTTTTTCCAGTTAGTAGATTACCTGATTCCAATTTCCAAGAAGCACCTTTTAATCTATGAGCATTTAAGAAGCACTTTGAGCATAAATTAAGCATAAAAGTAAGGGCTAATTCGGCGACACCTCGCTTATTAACACCCTGAACATGAGAGATAGAAACATTACTTTGCTTTAGTGCCTCAAAATCTATCTTATCCAATCCTACCCCATACTTAGAGATATGGCGTAAACTTGGCAGTTGACTCAAAAGAGACGCATCAATTTTCTCAAGGGCAATAATAGCTTGATCAGCACCCTTTAAAAAATTTACTAATTCTTCCCCAGCTAGTCTCTTTCCTTTATCATTAAATCTGAAATCTGAATTTGGAAAAGTTTTTAATATTGTTTCCCTAAGAGTAGGGTTTTTAGAAAATGAACTTGAGGCGATCGCAATAACTTCCACTTATTTTATCCTGCAATTATATTCTTGATTATACTTTAACTTTTCAATTAAATACGAAGAAAGTAGATGATCAATAATCATATGCACATCTTCAACTGGACCGTATTCACCCTTATTTGATGGCACATGAAGGGTATATTTTGCTACAGATTTTAATTGCCCACCATCAAATCCGGTGATACCAATTGTGATGCCTTTGTGTCCATTAGCCCAGTTGACCGCTTGCAAAACATTTTTAGAATTTCCTGATGCACTAATGGCGACCACAACATCACCAGGCTTCATGATATTGCGTAACTGAAATTCGAAAATACAATCATAAGAATCATCATTGGCAATAGCTGTGATAACTGAAACATTATCTGTAAGTGCGATAGACTTATATGGCTTTTGATAAGACCTTGTTCCTACGCTAAGATCATTAGCAAAATGACTTGCTGTTGCCGCACTACCACCATTTCCCATAAAAATGACTGTGCGACCTTCATCCCTAGCTTCTTCAATTATTTTTAAGAAATTTGCTAGCTCAGTTTTGCTGATTGATTCTAATAAAACTCCAAGATAGTTGAAATATTTGTTTGCATATTCTTCAAAACTATTAGAACCGTCAAAAAATTTCGTTAGATTGCTCATTAGCCTTCTCCGTCGTTCTTTGTGAAAAACCTTCTTCACCCGTTAACTCTGACTCTAAGGAAAATTGATCCTTCCATTTTGAATCAGCGCAATAAATGCGATAAACTAACTGCATAGTTTTTAGTGCATCTTCACCTGATCCGTTTAAGATGGGAGTATCTCTATCGATGCATTTTTGAAATTCATCTATTTCCCGTTTCCATGAAAGATCTTTATTGTAACGAATCTTGGTTTCAAGCGGGTCCCCCATATCATCGTCATTCTTTTCCACTATTATTATAGTTTCTGCTCCATAACTCTTGGAACCAGACAATATTCCTGATAATATTATAGATCCTTCTGTCATCCCAATTTCCAAGCTAAATCGATGACGCCATTGCGTTGCCGAGGAATTGAGCATCCCCACAATACCAGATGAAGTTTTCATTAAAGCATAGGCATTATCTTCAACGTCATGGTTCCAATAATCATTAGAAATAAAAGAATGAATTTCTTCAAATTCACCAGCAAATAGCCGAAATAGATCTACCATATGGATACCCTGATCTAATAAAATCCCCCCACCGGCAACAGCTCTTTTTGTACGCCAGTCACTTCTAAAATCAAGAATTTTTGACTTACCATACACGCCTCGTAAATTAATAACCTTGCCTATTTCACCACTTTTGACTATGGACAAAGCTTTCACCACTGAATCGTGGTATCTATGATTGAAACCATACTTTAATTTTAGATGGGGATATTGCTTGGAAACTTTAAGAACTTCTATTATATCTTGTACGGTTCTACCTGGAGGCTTCTCACAAAACACATGACTACCAGATTGCAGCCCCAAAATAGTAGCTTCAGGCGCGACATCATTTGTGAGGCATACTAACAATGCATCCAAATTTTCCGCTTGTATCATCGCTCTATAATTATTGTAAAATAAAGTCTTACCTTCTAAGATACCTTTCTCAGCTTTAAAGTTTTGATCACAGACACTAACGACTTCATACCTGGGATTCTGTTTGATGACTTCATGCCGCCTTTTTCCCACGATACCATATCCAGCGATTCCTACTTTAATTGTCATAATTACCCACTTTTATTTTAAACAGTATATATAAAATTTGTGGAGGTTCTAATCATTTCGATTAAATATCTTCCATTAATGATTGATTTTCTATAACCATGAAATGATTATCTGCCTTAACTAATCCTGAACACATAAAAGGGTTATCTATATGACCGTTACTAGCAAAAACTTCACATTTTAAAGTATTGATATCGATACTTATTTGCACCTGTCCTCCAGCTTTCGCTACCATAGCTACTCCTGCTGCTACATCCCAAAAAAAGATGTCTTTTTCATAATAAGCGTCTATTTTCCCCATTGCTACGAACAGTAGACTCGCAACGGCAGAGCCATACATTCTTACCTTTTTAAATTGTAGTAATTTTGCATATATGGTTTCATAAGCCTCAGGTGAATGAGAAGCTGCTACAGGAAAGCCTGTGGCAATAACAGAGTCTATATTCTTATCTATTGACGAAGTTGCAAGATCTATAAGAGATGAATCATCTAGACCGGAGTAAATTTTTCGACTGTATAGATCGTAAATAAATCCCACAACAGGAGTTGCCCCTTTACATAGGGCTATGGAAACAGCGTAGAAAGGAAGCTCTCTTGAAAAATTAAAAGATCCATCTAGAGGGTCAACAACCCAAAACAAACCTTCTCGACTCATATACTTCCAACTATTTACTCTCTCTTCAGAGATAATAGGAAGTGTTGAATATCTACTAATAATATTAACTATAAGTTTATCGAGCTCTAAATCTGCCTTTAATTTCAAATCAAAACCAGAGCAATCTATTGAGTCTCGAGGCATAGACGAATAAGACTCAATTGCATTTGAAATCTCTTGAAATATTTTTTTTATTATAGTTTTATTAACTCTCACGAAGTAACCTCAAGTTATCGATATACGAATATAATTAACTTTCAAGTTGTTGTTGCAGTTCATATTTCAAAATTTTTACAGGATAAAATCTATCTTCTGAGGGGTATAGACTACTTAAGTTGTGAACAGGATTATTCTGAATAAAATACTCTCTCGTTTTGCGAAATAGATTTTCCTTTGACTCAGCAACAATATTTAATTCCGAGTAACTAAAAAAAGGAAGCGGAGCAGACAGTCCAAAATCATAAAATATGACAGGTTTTTTCAAAAAAAGAAGTTCATCACCAAAAGATGTGTGCATGGCAATAGCACCACTGCAAATACTAGCCATTTTAAACGGAGTATACTTTGCTAACTGGTCTTCATAGTGAATATTTTCTGTTTGAAGTATGGTTTTGAAAATTTTGCGCATCTTTAGAACATGAGGAAGAGTGACCTCTTTCTCTTTTATCACAAAAAACAAACCGCGATATTTCCTGGCAAGACTAATAATATCCTCATAGAATTTCATGTTATTTTTCCAATTATTTACGAGAGTCATGCGATTAGCATACTCATCGCGAGGACTATGAAATGGTAAGACCAATATTATTTTTCTATCACCAGCCAGAGATTTGTAATAATCATCTATACAATCATCAGGATATTTTGCAACTCGAATAGGCCCCGCATTAACATAACTTCCAATGGCATAATAATCAGGATATTTTTTCATTTCCAAAATTGCTGCCTGAGAAATACTCACATATGTATCTAACAAAAGAGGATATCCTTTTAAAAAAGCTGGCAGTAATCTTTCTTGAGTCGCTAGCACCTTTATCTTTTTTAGAAAAAGTGCGTATAACAGTGGTTTAGGAACTAAAATATCGAAACCTAACAGGGCTAACTTAGATTCTTTATATTTCTCCAAAGCAGCAAGATACCGCTCTACTTGTAAATGAAATTTTGTAACAATCAAGGTCAAAGCACAACTATTCAGTCCTTGACTGATTCCCTTTAAAAAGCTTTTGAAATGAATTTTTTTAATAATATTGATTTTCTTAGGAAATTTACGATGCAAATCGTCAAAAGGAATACTTCTTTTTTCAAACCACTCGAAGGATTCGCGACTTTGATCAGCTTCATCGCCATAGCCTAGAAAGACCATGTTTTCTGGTTTTAGGTCTGTAATTTGCTCATCAAAATAGTGATCTTTTAAGAACAGATCTCCATAATAAATTCCCTTATGGGGAAAAAACAGAACACGAGATTCGTAATGAGATTCTTGTTCGACTAGCCTCGGTGAGCTTTTATTTGGGAAAGAAGAAAAATTTGATAAAATTCTCTGATATAACTTCTTCATAAATTTCGATGATTTTTTCAAACTAAGCCGCCGCAAGATATTGCGAGGAAATAAAATTGTTTGATAATTTTTTTGCATCGATTTAGCTATAAAAGAAATATACCATTTCCCTTTGGTATCTAAGACTATTACCTTTTTCTGACTTGATGCTAGTTCACTGGCAAAGAGGTGGAGAAACGTTTTTTCATCGATACAGCTTAGAAAGTATCCACTGATAGCAGCCATCAGTTTATTCTCAGACTCTTCTGAGTCAACCCAACGGCAAGAAATCTCTTTGAAATAGTAATTTTTTGATAACCATGGCTTAGTATTTACCAGCCAATTATCGCGTAGCTTGTACCATTTTTCGGCAGCTTGTTTGACATTTTCAAAGCTGAGTGGGGTAAACAGTTTCGTATATTCTTCATCAAGACTAGACTCTAGATAGAAAATTGACCAACCAAATTTATGCAAAAGATAACAAATGAGGTATGAAATCTTTCCGATATTATCAACCACAAGGGTTTTACTTAACGCCTTCAATTGGTCTCGTCCTCTTTGGTTTAGTAATAAACCTCTCACCTTTTGATTTTTAATTCCATGAATAAATTTGTCTCATCCTAACTTTTCACTCCATTCTCCAAATTTGACGTTTTCAAGTAGTGGTTTTAAAGATTCCTTTCCCAAACACTCGGTGCATAAATACACCCACACATTTTCATGGCGAAAATCTTTGAAGTTTTAAGCAATATAATTAGCTGTTTGAGAAAATCCATCGTATAAAAAACATGCCATATTCTATCATTTTTATTAAAAAATTTCTCTTGAAACCACTTTTTTGTCAAGTATTTGCTTGATTTTAAGGGTAGATTGCCTGATTATTCTATAAATGACAGAAGTTATAAAGGCTCCATAAGATGAGTAGTCCTATTTCTTTAAGGAATGCAACGTTCAGCGACTGCATGACAATCCACGAGTGGCAGTGCATTCCTGGCATAAGGCAATTTAGTCGCAATCCGTCAATTCCAAGCCTTGAAGAACATTCAAAGTGGATGAAACGCAAACTACAAGACCCAGACTGTCGCTTTTTTATTATACTTTATGAGGACAAACCTGCTGGTTTCGTCCGTTTAGATAAAGTCAGCGAGGGAAAAAAGATGGATAAAGAGGTTTCCATTCTTGTAAATCCCATCTTTCAAAAGAGAGGAGTTGCACGACGAGCTCTCGCTCTTGTTCGTAGCAAATTTCGTGACCTCAATCTTTGGGCCTACATTGATCCCCAAAATAAAGCCTCAATCAGCTTATTTGAGCAGTCTGGATATGGCCCTTCATCCGGATATTATATTAACTATGGCCAATAAAAAAGCATATGTTTTGTTTAGGGTAGACAGCTCGCCCATTATTGGATACGGGCACGTATCCAGGTGCCTAACCTTAGCAAACAAAATGCGGGAATTAGATTATACTTGTATTTTTGTATGCAGATCATTCTTCCACTCTCAAATTAACGATATTCTCCACAATGGATATGAGGTTGTTTCTTTAGAGGCTCTTACAGAGCCACAGCCCGAAGACAAAACTTGTCTTTCTTGGTTAGGAGATGATACCGGACGAGATGCCTATGAATTTAGCCGCATCGTAGAAAGCCTAGGGAAAAATAATATCTATAGAATCATTATCGATCACTATGCAATTGATACGCACTGGGAACAGACCATAGGATTACCCCATAAGCTGGTTGTTATCGATGATTTAGCAAATAGACCGCATATCTGCTCCTTACTCATTGATCAGAACTATGGAAAACAGAAAGAAGACTACATAGCTCTTGTTGCGAAATGGACAAAGTTACTTATAGGGTCTAGGTATTGCCTATTACGTCCTGAATTTTCAAAAAAATATCATCGCAAAGTGAATAAGAAACCAATTGTATTGATAGTTATGGGTGGCACTGATCCCCATAATATGAGTCTATATGTCATTGACGCTCTAAAAAGCCTAGCCGATGATATTACAATAAAAATTTTGATTGGCCCTAAATGTCCTCATATACCATTATTGAAAGTTGAAACAGCGAAGGCAAATAATATTACGCTTGAAATTGATTGTAAAAACATAGCACAGCTATTCAGCGTCAGTACTTTATCAATTGGCGCTGTAGGTGGTTCCATTTGGGAAAGGTTTTCTATGGGTCTTCCCTCTATTTGCATTACAACCGCTCAAAACCAGATAAATGCAGCGCATAAACTACACGATGATGGATTAATTGATTACCTCGGGCATCATAATTCCGTTCATAAAACACAGATTTTAGCTTCTGTACAACGATTTTTAAGCGGCAATAGCAGACTTCAAGGGAAAGATATCAGCACGGTTTGTGATGGACTAGGAACAGAAAGAGTAATAAAGAGTATCCTGAACACTAAAGTGAGTCCATCAATGGACTTCTATGCCGAGCAAAATGGTACCAATTAAAATGGGAGAAAAAATGAAAAACATTCGCATTGGTAATAAACTGATTGGGCCTGAACACAAACCATTTATAGTTGCGGAAATGTCTGGGAATCATAATCAATCCTTAAAACACGCTCTAGACATTGTAGAAAAAGCCAAGTGGGCTGGTGCTGATGCCATAAAACTGCAAACATACACTGCTGACACTATGACCATAGATGTCGATCTGGAAGACTATATTATTAATGACAAAGAAAGCCTATGGTATGGCGAATCATTGTATAAGCTCTATGATAAAGCTCGAACTCCTTATGAATGGCATGAACCTATTTTCAATCGATGTAAGCAGTTAGGACTCCTTTGTTTTAGCACTCCTTTTGATAACCACTCCATTGACTTTTTGGAGAGCTTAGGGTCTCCATGCTACAAAATCGCTTCTTTTGAAAACAGAGACTTAAACTTAATCGCGAAGGCCGCTTCTACGGGAAAACCATTGATTATATCTACTGGCATGGCTAGTTTAGCGACATTAGAAGACATTGTGCAGACCGCCCGCAAGGCCGGTTGCAATGATCTAATTTTACTTAAATGCACTAGTGCCTATCCTTCTGATCCCAGCGAAGCCAATACTAGAACTATCCCTCATCTTAGAGATCTTTTCAATGTTCAAGTGGGACTATCAGATCACACCTTAGGAATAGGCGTAGCCATTGGCAGCGTCGCTCTAGGAGCAACCTTCATTGAGAAGCACTTTACCATCAAGCGTTCAGATGGTGGTGTTGATAGCCAGTTTTCCATGGAACCTGATGAAATGAAATCGCTTGTCAAAGAGTCGGAAATCGCTTGGAAAAGCCTTGGAAAAATTTCCTATCATTCGGGTGCTAAAGAAGAAAGATCTAAGTTTTTTCGAAGATCTCTGATAGTTTGTGAAGACATTAAGTCAGGAGAGTCACTGAGTCATGAAAACATTAAAGCACTCAGGCCAGGTATTGGATTAGAACCTAAGTTTTTACATCAACTCATAGGAAAAGTTGCCGCAAAGGATATCAAGAAAGGTTCTCCCGTTTCTTGGGATCTCATTAGTAGGAACATTTCTGAAGAAAGTAGAGAGAACTAATATGCTAAATGATAAATCTATTTTGATAACAGGTGGCACAGGATCTTTTGGCAAATGCTTTGTAAAAAAGGTATTGCAGTCATACAAACCCAAAAAACTTATCGTTTATAGTCGCGATGAGCTTAAGCAGTATGAAATGCAGCAATCAATAGGACCCGATGAAAGGATGCGCTATTTCTTAGGGGATGTGAGAGATCTTGATAGACTTAAGAGAGCGATGCATGATGTTGATATCGTAATTCATGCAGCAGCATTAAAACAAGTTCCTGCTGCCGAATATAACCCTTTTGAATGTATCAAAACAAACATAATTGGCGGTCAAAACGTTATCGATGCAGCGATGGATCAAGGAGTCAAACGAGTTATTGCTTTAAGTACAGACAAGGCAGCTGCTCCCATCAACTTGTATGGAGCAACCAAGCTTTGCTCTGATAAACTTTTTGTGGCCTCTAATAACTATAAAGGGGATAAGGACTATATGGCATCAGTTGTTCGCTATGGTAATGTTATGGGGAGCAGAGGCTCCGTTATCCCCTTTTTTAAAAGAATGAAGGAGCTAGGTGAAATCCCTATTACTGACCCTCGAATGACACGATTCAATATTACTTTGGAAGAAGGGGTTCAATTCACTCTAGATTGCCTAAAACATATGTGGGGGGGCGAAATTTTTGTTCCAAAAATTCCATCATATAATATCATGGATGTGGCATCAGCCACGGCAAAAGACATTCCGACAAAAATCGTTGGAATCAGACCTGGCGAGAAGTTGCATGAGGAAATGATAACTAAAACAGATGCTATTAACACTGTTGAATTTGAAAAGTATTATGTAATCTTACCTTCCATAGAAATGTGGAACATCAAGGAATTCATCAAAAATAGCAGTGATAAACCAGGAAAAAGGCTAGAAAGTGAAAAAAGCTATAATAGTAGAGACAATTCCAGATATCTCTCAGTTGATGACTTGGAGTTTCTAATAAATAACCACTTAGAGTGAGGGTTCCCTTGGATTTTATACCATATGGAAGACAAGACATTAGCGAAGCTGATATTAAGCTTGTCGATGAAGTTTTATCTAGTGACTTCCTAACCGGTGGACCTTATGTAAAAAATTTCGAGTCATCTCTTGCAGAGAAAGTAAAATCTGACTTTGCAGTGACTTGCTCTAGTGGCACAGCTGCACTCCACTTGGCATTAATGTCTATTGGTTGTCAAAAAGGTGATGCTGTTTTTGTACCATCCCTAAGTTTTGCTGCTACAGCTAATGCTGTCCTATATTGCGGTGCGATGCCCATTTTCGTAGACATTGACAAGCAGTCGAAAACAATTTCTCCTAAATCCCTACTTGCGGCTATAGAGTTATCAGAGTCCAAGAACCTAAATCCAAAGGCTATTATTCCTGTTCATTATGCTGGTCAACCTGCTGATATGGCAAGTATCAAAGAACTGGCGACAATCCATAATATGACTGTGGTAGAAGATGCTTGTCATGCATTAGGAGCATCCTATAATCAACTTCCCATCGGCTCCTGTAGTCATTCGTCAATGGCATGCTTTAGTTTCCACCCAGTTAAGCACATAGCCACTGGAGAAGGGGGAGCTATTACCACTAATGATCCCTTATTGGCACAAAAATTATCTGATTTACGATCACATGGAATAGTTAAAGAACCAGAGAGACTTTTATCCGATGAACTGTCTAAGTCTGATAATCTTTTTAATCCCTGGTACCAAGAGATGCAGTTTTTAGGATTTAACTATCGCATGCCCGATATAAACGCCGCATTGGGATATTCACAGCTTGAGCGACTTAATGAGAATCTTATTAAGCGACAATCAATCGCTGATTTTTACCGAAATAACCTAAAAGATCTTGCATGGCTACATTTGCCAAAACTCTCCCACTCCACCACTTGTCATGGATACCACCTTTTTGCCATTGATATCGACTTTCAAAAATTAGGTCAGAGCAGAGCTGAGGTCATGAACAGACTTCGCGACAAGAATATTGGAACCCAAGTCCATTACCTTCCCATCCATCTTCATAGATACTATCAAGATCATAAGGATCTTTGGAATAAGGTAGAACTAAGTCATTCCGTAAACCACTATGCTAGCACATTATCAATTCCTATTTATAGCTCACTCGAACAGGTTCAGGCCGAGTATATTGTGGACAACCTTCATCAACTTGGTAGGTTATGCTGAAAAATAGAACTATAGCGATAATTCCTGCCAGAGGTGGTAGTAAGAGAATTCCCCAAAAAAACATTCGACCATTTTTGGATAAGCCTATTATAGCTTACTCGATCGAAGCAGCACAACGTTCGGAACTATTTGACGAAGTCATGGTTTCTACAGATTGTCAGAGGGTGAAACAAGTGGCTTTAGATTACGGTGCCGTTGTCCCTTTTTTAAGGTCTTCAAAAAATTCAAATGACTTTGCCACGACCGCCGATGTGATTTCAGAAGTCATAGCGTGGTATGAAAATCATGATATGGGACTTGATATTTTCTGCTGCCTCTACCCTACAGCACCCATGATCACAGCTGAATTACTTAGGAAATCATATGATGAATTTATCAATCATGGGTTCAGTTCACTAGTATCCATTTGTGCATATGACAAACCTATTTTTAGAGCTTTTAAGATAGATTCGGGAGTTCTTAAATTCAAATGGCCGGAATACAAAGATACCAGAAGTCAAGATCTAGAAAAGCTATACTTCGATGCTGGTCAGTTTTACTGGGGACTCAAAGAAACCTTTCAAAAAGAAAAAACTCTTATTACTTCCAATGCTACGGGCTATCATCTTCCGGAACATATTGTACAAGATATTGATAATATATCTGATTGGCATAAAGCAGAGAGAAAATTTTTAGAAAAGGCTAACGATCACTCTTTGCACCTGGATTAATTTATTGTACCGAAATACTATATTCTCATTATTTAGTTTTATGAATTAGAAAGTTAAAGTTGTTCAGTGAGTCTAAATCCTTGTACACTCACAGCTACTACATTATCGGCATAACCTGAACAACTAAGCTCATTCACTTTAACATGAAATTCATGCACAAGATCCTTGAGTTTTTTCATATCAGTATTTTTAATTGCAATATAGCTTGTGGAAACCTCCCGGTCTTCAACCGGTTCCGCTAAAGCGTCTTTAGCTAAATCTAATAGTTGATGATGGTGTTTTTGAATGGCTTCACTTTTGATTTCTTTACCGATAAATAGATTCTTATTACTTTTTATAAGACGTTTATTTTTATCTCTTATTAGCAGACCGAGTTTAATTAATCTATTTATAGCACTTTCAATAACTTGCTTTGGCACAGTTTTTTTAAGTCTGTCTGCGATATAGCTAGAATCCTCATTAAAGTCTGCTAGGTCAACCATTTCCATGATAGCAAGATGATACCAGTCATTTATCAATTGAAATTTATCCAAATCGAGGGATGTTGTTGCCCTACAAGAAGTTTGTTCTAACATTAGACTTTGAAAAATAATTTTTTCCTGGTTTGTTTTCGCTCCGGCCATACCGACCATCAATACAAAGTACTTTTTTTCCTCAGTATTGTGAACCAAATTCTTTTGCAGTTCAGATGTCATTTTCGCTGGTGGTTTTCGTTTACCATTTAGAACGTCCGATAATAAGCTGGGATTTTTATACCCTAATTGGGTTGCCCAATTTCTCAAAGAGAAATTGGGGTGACTGGTTTGTCTATCGTGAAGAATGGCTACGAGATAGTCCTGTAAATTCGCATATTCGAAAATGTTTGGTGACATGGTATTCCTTCTTTAAGATTTCAATCTTAAAAAACCTTATTCCGAACTACAATTTTTACTCAAATACC
>JBNKNM010000155.1:0-13244 GCA_050293845.1 Pseudobacteriovorax sp.
TCGCAAATTCAAGGAATTAATAAGTCAAAAATCCAAATTTGTTTTCTGGACGTCTATAGTAGGTTACCTCGATTGAGATCATATCCATTGCAATTAAAAAAGATAGATGAGAATTCACTTTAGCTTATTTGGTTTTTTTTCAGTAACGCTTATGACTTCATCGGCGATGTTTTCTATAGCGAGAACTTTTTTACTAGCACCTAGCTGTTCAGCAGACTTCGGCATGCCGTATACCACGCAGCTTTTTTCATCCTGAGTTATGGTGTAGGCACCATTTTCGCTGAGTTTCAGTAGGCCTTTAGCACCATCAGCTCCCATACCAGTTAATAAAACCCCCACACGAGGACCTTTTAATGCAGCTAAGGAATGAAAAAGAACATCTACAGATGGGCGATGGCCATTCACTTTTTCTCCATCATAAACCTTAACCTTATACTGACTCCCTGACTTGACCACCTCCATATGGAAATTGCCAGGAGCAATCAACGCCAGACCAGATTCTAGGGTATCACCATTTTCTGCTTCTTTCACATTGATCTCACAAAGATTATGCAGTCTCTCGGCAAACGATCGGGAATAAAATTCTGGTATATGTTGCACGATAACAATAGGAGGAATATTTGCTGGCAGTTTTATTAGAACCTTCATGATGGCTTCTGTACCACCTGTAGAAGCGCCAATGGCAATAATATAGGATGGGTCAAAATTATTGGCAAAAACAGTATTTAGCCCTTTTAGATCATCATTAGGGTTGTTTTTAGTCGATTTTATAGCTTGGTTAAGCTTAGCTTCCAGAACTTGTTTTTCCCGATCAGAAATTGTAGCAAAATCGCTTTTTAAATAGTCTGTAGCACCAGATTCCATTGCTTTAGCTAGTTTTCCCTCGTCTTGACGCGAAGAAGCTACCAAAATTGTAGGAATATTAACGTGACTTTTTATTTTATTCAGATGAATGTAAGCATCGCACTCTAAGATAAGAAGATCCGCTTCTTTTTTTCTAATACGGTCCACAGCTTCGCTGGCAGAACGCACAACATCGAATCCTACTGACTTAAAGCCAGGTATTTGGTTGATGACTGTTCTAATATTGGGAGATATTTTTATTGATGATTGTAATGTTATAACTTTGATTGTTTCTTGAATAGGGTTTGATTTTTTAATATAACTCGTTTTTGTTCCCTTGTCTACATTTTTAGCAAGCTCAAGACGGTGTGGCTTTTTATGGATACTAGATTGCTTACGGTGGTGTGTTTGCCTTAAATCAGTAGATTTTTTTCGAGATACATTTGCTTCTTCGGACTCTTTTTTAGTATCATTCACAGAATTAACTACGGACTCAACACTGGATTTGGTATATATGGATTTTCCAAGATGTTTGACAGGTAATTTGGCTCCTAATAGGGATTCTGATACTCCAATTAAAAATAATCCATAAGGTTCCATATTTTTTAAAATATTTCTTGATATGGATTCTATTTCTTGAATTGAAAAATAGATAAAGACATTGCGGCAGAAAATTATATCGAATTTCTGCAAAAAAGTTTCTTTGTTTAGTGTCAGAAGATTGATGGTTTTGAATTCACAATGATCCTTCAAAGAGTTTTTAACCTTTGAAAAATTAGAAATATTTCCTTGCCCTCTAGTCCAGTGATTGGAACGATAATTTATAGGGACACGGCTGAGTTCTTCATTGCTATAGACTCCATTTTTAGCCCAATGTACCGATGCTCCATCAACGTCACTAAACAGAATTTTGTAATCTAAACTAGCACCCAATTGTCTGAGGTGGTAGTCCAAAAACATGGCAATGGTATAACCTTCTTGACCTCGGGAACAAGCAGCACACCATATGTTAATACTAGTTTTTTTTTGCTCTTTTATTTGGGCTATAAATTGAGGCAATATGGAATTAAGGTGATCAAAATGAACCTGTTCACGAAAGAAAAATGTATGATGAGTAGTAAGCAGTGAAATTAGAACAGGAATCTCATCTTCCTCGTGATTTTGCAGATACTCCCAATATTCTGCGGCACACAAGCCTCCCATGTTGCGCAGATGTTTGCTAAGTCTTGATAGTACCAGTGAATACTGCTTTTCCCCCAGTTGAACACCGGTAATGCTGGATATTTTCTTGGCAATTGCTTCAAAAATCTGACGATCATGGGATTCGGCAACAGCAGACAAGTGTGGTTCTCCTTTTGTCTAATCCTTAAAGTTAGGATCATCAGCAGAAGGTATATCTTCAAAACCTGACGAGACTTTTTTAAGTGATGAGTTTGAACTGGTGTCACTTTCTTCCGCGATCTCGTCTTCATCATGGTCGGAACTAATCTTATGGACATTGGTAGGAAGGTCGTCGGAAATACTTTCGGTTGCATCTAAATCTAGTATAGTTTTATCTTTAGCTTTCTTTCTTTTTTTGAACTTAAACATTTCAAAAAATTCTTCGATGAAATTAAATTCAAAACCCTGTTGATTTGTAGCGGAGTCTTTATCAGCTCCGAATATCTCAGATTCTAGTTCCAATATAGCTTGACTTAGTATTTCAGATTGTTCTGATAAAAGATTAGAGCAATCACTGGTTTCATGAGCCATGTCCGAATTGGAGTGGGTTGTGGCGTCAAGCTCATTCATCGCGATAGAAATATTGTGGACGCCTTCCGCTTGCTCTTTAGATGCATTGGATATTTCATGCATGAGTTCTTTAACATGACTAACATGATCCACTACTTCTCCCAATATCTCATCGCAACGATTGGCAACATCAACACCTCCAGCGACCTTGTTACTGCCTTCTTGAACCAATTTACCCATTTGTTTCTTTGAATCCTTTACAATATGCTCCACACTTTCACGGCTGGTTCGTAACAGTTCAGATATTTCCTTTGAAGCATTACCACTCATCTGAGCTAAGTTTCCTACCTCTTCAGCAACAACTGCAAAACCTTTTCCATGATCACCTGCTCGAGCTGCTTCGACCGATGCATTAAAAGAGAGTAGCTTTGTTTGAAAAACAATATCGTTAATAATAGTTGTTTTGCTGGATATTTTTCCGATGATTTTTACAATACTCTCTATTTGTTGGTTTCCTTCTTCAACACGGGTCATCATCTGGGTAATGGAGTTTTGAATCTCATCCATTGCTTCGCGCATCTGATTTACTGCTTCTCGCCCTTCAAAAGCAATTTGATGTGAAAGATTAGCTTTCTCGGCCGAAGAATTGGCATTTTCCACACTTTTATTAACCATGGCTGTGATTTCATTCAGCGTGGCAACCGTTTCCTGGATTGCAGATGCTTGTTCAGTGGTGGCAACAGAAACACGATTCGAAGTGCTTTTGAGATTAACACTGCTTTTTTTAGTGTCATGGGAAGATAATCTAATGCGATCAGATATGAAGGATAAAGCCTTTGTGGTTCGATTGATCAATAACAGCGCTATAAACATGATTAAGAAGGTGATAAACACAACAGTTGTTTTAACCACATTTATAAAACTCTCAATTTTTTGAGTACCTTTAATCTGATCCTGGGTAGTCTTTTCTATGGTATCTATACCTTTAAGGATATACTCTTCAGCAGTAAGAATATGTTTTTGTAGATCTTGGGAACTATTTTTTAATTTTATATGATTTTTATGAATTTGATCTAATAGATTGAGATAATTAGAGCTCAATCTTTCAAGATTGATTAGTTTAGAAGAATTTGATCCGCTAATGATTTTTAGTAGCTCTTGGTGTGCATTTTTAGTGTTACCTATGTAACTAGTCTTCCAAGTGCTTAAGTAATCCTTACTAGCTTCTATAAATTTGTTAGCATAAAGAGTTATTTTGTATTTTCTAGGGCCAACTAATTCACCAGTTTGTTTGTTGATTTGCTGGCTTAACTTTGAAAGTTCTCCTATCATTCCTTTTCTTTGGTTTCCTTCGGAAGATGCTAGTTTAACTATTTCATTGAAGGAATTGATGTAGGACTGGAGGCTGTTATCTATAGTTTTGATAGCCTCTTTTTCTAGAATATCTTTAGCATCATTATCAAGAGTTTTTATTGACTTCTGGAAATCGCTGTAACTTTCCTTTATGAGGTCTAGATATATTTCATCTCTGGAACTCATAAAGTCTTTTTCTGTTCTGGTAATCTCGAGCATTTGTATCTGGAGATTAAATAGATCGGTCTCAATTTTTTGAAAATAGTTTATGGAACGCCGATATTGGTTACTGACAATATTTCCCAAAAAGACACTACTAATAATACTAGCTGTGGTAATGATAAATATTGATCCTAAAATGATACGCATTTTCCCTTTGAGGGATAGGGATGCTAGTAGGTTTGCAATAAATTTCATCATACCGCCTTTTGCTCAGTTGTTGGGTTTTGGATAAGCTCTTTATCTTTATGATCAAGAATTTTATCTACATCCAAAAAAAGAACTAGATTTTTGTCACTTTTATAACATCCAGTAACAAATTCGGTTGAAGGGTTTGATTCAATTTCCGGTGGAGGAGAAAAATCTTCATTATCGATGGCAATGACTCTGTTAATAGAATCAACCACAACACCTAACTGAGTGTATTCCAAGTCAACAATAATAACTGCTGTTTCTGTAGTAGATTCTTGTTCTGAAATCTTCATTCTTTTACGAAGGTCGATTACAGATAAAACTTGACCCCTGAGGTTCATAATACCTAGATAGTATTCAGGGGTGAATGGGACATTTGTGGTTTCTGGGACAGCGATTACTTCCTTTACAGTAAGAAGAGGAATAGCAAATTTCTCTTCACCTAAATTAAACTCCAGATAACGACCGCAATCTAAATGCCCATTTTTTGAAGAGTGAGTTTCATCTAATTTGGGCTCACCATTGTTAAAGTCAAATGTTTCAGTCATGCTGTGATCCTTTTCGCAGTTAGGTCAATCAATTTTCGCCTGCGAATCAAGTTTGAAAGTTCAACAATGAGCGCCGGCTTTCCATCGCCGAGTATAGTGCTTCCACTAAACTCCTTAAGTCCTTGAATTTCATTGCCGAGGTTTTTGATAACAATCTGCTGCCGGCCTACAATCTCATCTACAATAATAGCGAAGATTTTATCCTGAGATTGAGCTATTAGTGCTATTTGTTCCCGATTTTTTTCAAGTGTATCAATGTTGAACAGGTCATCTAACCTGAATACTGGTAAGCGTTCTCCTCTCAGAGTAAGTACTTCTCCAAGGGCGGTAGATTTTGCAATTTCAAAGTCTTTTATTTTGACGCTTTCTCTGATATCTGCTAATGGTATAACAAATTTCTCTATACCAGTTTGTACTACAGTGCCTTCGATTATGGAAAATGTTTGCGGAAGGGTGATTCTAAATTGACTCCCTTTATGGAGGGTTGATTTGATGTCAATTTCTCCCGACATTGCTTTGATATTGTTACTCACTACGTCCATGCCTACACCGCGCCCGGAGATATCTGTAACTTTATCTTTTGTACTAAAGCCGGGATGAAAAATGAGATGCTGGATCTCAGAGTTAGACAGCTTGGCTTTAGAACTAATAATTCCTAATTTAATAGCTTTTTCACGAATTACATCCAAATCAATACCGCTGCCATCATCGGTGATGTAAAAGACTAATCTTCCGGCCTCATGGCAGGCTTGAAGAACGATATTTCCTGTGGGAGGTTTACCATTTTTCTCGCGAATATCAGGTAGCTCAATACCGTGATCCACTGCATTACGAATGATATGAACCAGAGGATCACCAACGAGATCTAAAATGGATTTATCGACTTCAACATCTTCACCAATAACCTGTAAGTTGACTTTTTTACCAAGTTTTGTTGTGATGTCGCGTACGATGCGGCGCATTTTTTGAAAGATAGGCTTTAAAGGTAGCATCCGCAAGGAAACAGAAACGTCCTGAACGTCTTTGCTAATTTTAGAAAGTTGTTTAACCGTGCTCTCTAAAGCTGTGCCAGAAAACTGGTCAATCTGTTCATCTAAGACTGTTAGCAAGATCGCCATTTCTCCGATATAGTTGACAAGCTTATCAATTCTTTCCTGACTAACTTTGATTTGTTCTTGGCTTTTTCTTTTATGACCATGAGATTGATGCCCCATTGCTCTTTGTTGGTGGTCATGGTGATCTTCAGTTAGCTCCTCCTCTTCATCAAAGAAACCAAATCCACTAGCAGGAGCGGCTTTTTTTGCTGTCGCTGCTGATGTATTCAAGGGCAGTTTTAGCTTCTCAATTTCTTGGACTAACTCGTCAAAGTTAAAGGATGCTGACAGATCATCTTTTAAAGTCTCGATCATCTCTTTGATGCGGTCATTGCACTTTAATAGAGTTCCAATAACTTCCCGGGAAATCGATAATCGATTCTCTTTAACTTCTAAAAGTAGAGCTTCTACTTCATGGGTAAATTTACCTACTGGACTCAAACCAACTGCCATGGAGCTGCCTTTTAAACTGTGAGCAGCTCGAAATACCTGGTCAATAACACCAGTCTCGTGGGGGCTATCCTCAAGACTTAAAAGCCCCGCTTCCATTTCTTCGATAAACTCATCAGCTTCACTTAAAAATGTTTGGATCAGCTGCTCCATCTCAGAATTTTCGAATACTTGGCTCAAGTACATCTCCTTGGACTAAAATATGACACTATTTCAATCTAAAGGGATATCGGCAGTTTCTGAGCTTGTCTTAGAGCTTTAGAAATTTATTCTCTTACCTATTGGAAAATATTCATAGTCTTAAATTAGTATTAGGAACTTGTATTTGGACTACAGTTCCCTGTGTTGTACTTCTAATCGATAAGCTTCCACCAAAAGCTTCCACAACAAGCTTGGTTACCGAGAGACAAAATCCACCGGATTTTTCGCCACGAGCTGCTTCGCTCTTTGAGACAAAATCAAAGTCAAACATTTTGCTGAGAGTGTTTGGAGGAATGCCTTTTCCCTCGTCGGAAATAGATATTACAAAAAAACGTCCCTTAGTGTGCCCCGAAATAGTAATTGTTCCTTGAGGAGGGGAAAAACGGATAGCATTATATAGCACATTTCCTAGCACCACCTGCTGGCATAAGTGCCTGTCGACAAAACCTATCCCCTGAGAATCTATGTCATCCAAATCAACTTTGACTCCAGAGGACTGGGCAAAATCAATGAGAGATGCATGACAGCCCACAATCAGGTCTTTCATTCTGTAAGCATCAATACGTAAAAAATGGGGAGGGTGGATAGCTTCAAATCCACGAAGACTATGGAGAACACGATTGATGACTTCAGAAGAACGCTCAACCTTTCTCCATAGCTCAAGTTGCTTTTCGGGGTTTCCATCATATGTGCCAGTGGCTGCAATTTGAGAACACCCTAAAATCAGAGTGAGTGGGTTACTAATGTCATGGCATGCTGATCTAATAAGGTTTTTAAAAGAATTTTGCTTGATGGCATAATTGCGACGAAATTGCTTGATAATAACCACGAAGCCAAGATAGGCTACCAGTAGAGCGAGAAGTGCAGGAAACGCTTGTAGGGGATGATTATATGAGACGTTTGATCCCTTTATTAGTAATAGTATACTAATCATAGAAAGACCTCCTAGCCCCATCCATCTGTCCAATGGGGTGGCGGCGATGAGGACTAGTAACGGAACCAAAATTAACATAAGAAATAACATAGACCAAGAGCTGCCAAGTATCCCCTCGCATACAATAAGCCCAATAAAATAAATCAGCAGAATCTTATTAATTTTAGTTTCATCTGCTTCAGAGCCAATGACATTGACTAATAATGTACTGACCACCACTGTCGTAGTGAGCAAAACACTTGTAATACCAAGAAAACCCCATAAAACATGTACCAATGTATAGATTTGTCCCGCTAGTAAAGATATGTCATACACCTCTTTAGAGGGTGTGTAATTCAAATCCTCTGTATGGAATAGTCCTTTCCAGGGAGTGGTCATTGAGCTTAGTAATTTAGTTAAAGCTATCATGAGGCATCAACTTTCTAATATGTGGCAGTTTCCATGAAACCAAGCCAGCATAAACTGATTCAGTTCACGAAGTAAAAATTTCTTACTAAAATAATACGAATTGTAGCTGTTAAATCCCAATAGTTAAAGGGAAAGAAGCTGTAGTTAGGTTTAATTTTAAGTGCTGGGTATAATTTCCGATAAGAAAGTGGCATATTATGCCGCAGAGGTAATGAAAGTCAGTGTATTGGGATCTTTATGATTTTTATCCTATTGATAATATTGGGCTTTAATTCGTGTACCAGCAAGGATAGCAGAGATTATCGGGAAGATATTGCCATTCGTCAATCATCCTCCGATGATAGTCAAGTAGAGGCCGAGATTGGAGTTTCCGAGGATGTTCTTTCCCGCCAAGAAGATCGATTCGAAGTAATACCAGAGCAAGACGCGGTTGTTGCACTGGCCTATAAATCTTGTTTAGAAGCCAAGCAAGAGCAACCAGAAGCCAGTGACGGAGTTTTTCCCCTTTACCATATGTCTGCTAACAACGAGATTGTCAGTTATCTTGGATATTGTGACATGAGCACCGATGGAGGCGGTTGGACTTTGGTCATGAACTATCTTCATCAAGGTTTGACGAATCCCCCCTTGGTACTGCGGAATCAAAACTTGCCGCTGATAAATTCAAGTACTTTGGGAGATGATGAGCAAAATACAGAATTTTGGGGACATGCAGTGCCGAGTCTACTGGCTAATATCCCTTTTACAGAAGCTCGTTTTTTCTGCCGAACCGGCGCCCACAACAGAACCCTGCACTTTAAGACAAGTGAGCCCCAGTGTTTGGACTATCTTAAAACTGGTAGTGGCAATTGTCAAAATGTTGGCAATGCCTTTACAGCTTTACTGGGGCATGACACAAGCCTGCCATTGGCGGCTATGGCTCCCAATTCTGACCAGATGGATCTGGCCCTAACTTCATCTCTAATGAGAGATACCAATGGGACAGTGAACTGGGAGTTGGCATCAGGTGGTGGTAACGATGATTGGGAATGTGATGATGACATAGATGATAATTCACAAAATACTCTCCACCGTGCTTGGGTTCGTTAGTCACTCAGAGCTCTGACTGGGGAGAGAATTGATCAAAATATCAACAACGGCACTATTACTATTGGCCTCATCTTTATGCATATAGATACCATAGTCTTTAGCAATGAGACTGAATGGAAGTTTTTCTAATACTACCAGATGTTTTCGGTATCGATCAGCATCTAAAAAAGTACGGGCTAGGAAAGTAGTTCCCACTCCTTCTTTTACCAGCTGCATTTGCAGGGCTATGTCATTGATTTCCCACACATCTTGAAAATAGTCACGGATTTTCTTTTTAGAAGGACGTGCAGTGGGATTATCCAACCATGAAGAAAGGAGTACGCTCTTCCTTAGAAAACGTAGAGGATCATCTTTATAATGGCTGAGATAAGGATTTTTTTTTCCTGCAACCAAAAAGGATCGCTCTTGCATCAGCTTTAACTTAAATAAGCCGTCCATATTACTCTGAAACGGACCCACTCCAATCGCCATCTGTCGCGCTTTTACTGCGTGTACGATTTCACGCGCTGGAAGGCGGTTTAATCTGATCTGGGCTTCTGGTAGCGATTGATGTAAATTTCGCACTAAGTCGACGGCAAAGTAATGGGCCATCAGGTGATCCATAGCG
Organism: Pseudobacteriovorax sp.; assembly: GCA_050293845.1. GTDB lineage: Bacteria > Bdellovibrionota_B > Oligoflexia > Oligoflexales > Oligoflexaceae > DT-89. The sequence goes on from JBNKNM010000155.1 coordinate 9,670, forward strand.
ATGTCGAATTTCTGTAAAAAGCCTCGTTTGAATCGGGCTAATTGACTTTGAAAGTTTAGCTCGCTACCCACCACACTTTTTGCGTGTTTGAGCAATTCCATCCCGATGGGAGTCAGTTGAATAGGGTTTGCTCGTATAACCAACAGTTCCCCGATCTTACGTTCTAAATTTTTTAAGGATTGACTTACAGCTGGCTGGGTGAGGTGTAGCTTTTTTGCAGCGCGAAGAAACCCTCCCTCTTCATAGATTGTCAGCAAAACTTTTAGCTCTTGGATTTCCATATAATCAATCCTTATAGATATATAATAAATATCAATTATATTTATAATCATTTTTTCCCGATAATCAAACTTGAAACAAGATAAACTGGATCAGAAAAGGAATTGATTTTGATAAAAGAAAACATACACCGTGGTCTAACTGATATTTATGTTGATACCACCGAAATTTCACTAGTAAATGGCAATGAGGGAAAACTGATCTATCGTGGCTATCCCATAGAAACTCTGGTGCATCAGCCTTTCCTAAAGGTGGCTTATCTTCTCTTACAAGGAGTTTGGCCTGAGGATCAGGAACTCTTAGAGTTTACAAAAATTTTCAAACTGTCCGGTACTCTGAGTCGATCTGATATCCATATAATCAATGCCTTACCTACGAATTTACATCCCATACGAGTTTTGCAGGGACTGGTGCCTCTTTTTGAAGAGAGACAGCAAGATTCTGTCGAGGAGCAGGGGATCAATTTGATCGCTAAAATTCATATGGCACTTGCAGCTTACTATCGTAAATCAAAAGATTTACCTATTTTAGACGCTCAACCTGATCTCGATTTATTAGATAATTTTTTTTACTGCTTTCACGGTCGTCAGCCTAGCAGTGATGAAAGCAATATTTTTCGCGTCACTCAGATCATACAAATGGAACATGGTTTTAATGCTAGTACCTTTGTCACAAGATCGGTGGCTAGTACGCTGGCAAGTATACCTGCAGCAATTGCTGCAGGTATAGGAACTTTATCGGGTTCGCTCCATGGTGGCGCTGATGAAGCTGCCTTAAGAATGGCCAAAGACATTCCCCATATAAGTGAAGTTGATCCCTATATTCGGAGAAATTTAGCAAATAAACAAAAAATCATGGGTATGGGACATCGTGTTTATCGTGTGGTTGATCCTCGAGCCAATATCCTTAAACCTTTAGCTAGAAATTTGTGTTCCGGAAGTCCATTTGAGCAAGATTTTTTAATTTTAGAAGAAGTCGAGCGTGTAATGGAGAGCCTTATGAAGGCAAAAGGAAAAGCCATAAAGGCTAATGTCGAATTTTATAAGGGTGCTGTTCTCCAAGCTTTAGGATTTCCTATGGAATACTTTACTTCCCTATTTGCTTGCGCTCGTATATTTGGTTATGTGGCACATTTTTTGGAAAGCAGGAAGGATAATAAATTGGTACGGCCTAAGGCCTATTATATAGGACAAAGACCCTCTAATGATTTTAACGGGGCAATTGAATAACAAATTTGGTCTGTGGGTATTCTTCATCAAGGTACAATTTGCCATTATGATGAGTCATAATTCCACCGGCTATGCTCAGCCCTAGCCCCTTGCTTTCAGTGTTATCTGTAGTGAAAAAGGGATCAAAAATTTTATTGTGTACCGAGAAAGGAATTCCAGGTCCGCTATCAATGACGCTGATTTCAATTTGGGTGACTGTTTGACGATATTCGATGGTGATGACCTTATTCTGGCTCTTGTTGAGTGCTTCGATTGAGTTGTTTATCAGAATCAGAAGGACTTGCATGATTTGTCCCTGGTTGCAATGGACATAAATATCGGTAATGGGCTGTGTGATAAGTTTTATGCCAAGACTATTGAGCCGTTCCCGGCAAAGATCCAAAGCAAATTGTACTGTTTCTCTGATGTTGACTTCAGCGAATTGGGGCTTTCCTGTATCATCGTGTGAATATGCTTTCAAAGCATCAATAATTGATAATACTCGCTTTACTCCGCTATCGATTTTGCTTAAGGAAGTTTTAAAGTCGGATATATTTATATTGTTACTGCTGACCATAGCATTAAGTCGATATTGATGTCCGGCAATAATAGCTAGAGGATTATTTAGTTCTTGGGCCAGTCCGTTGGTTAAAGTGCCCAAAGAGGAAATTCTTTCTTTTTGATAGAGCTGATTGGGATCAATGCTAGTTGATTCCGGTATTTGTTGGGGAGTATGTTCTGTTCCTATAGTTGTAAGTGATGTTTTATTAACAGGATTATAGCACATTATAAAAATAGTAGAAAAGATAAAGTTATTGACAAGCAGTATTGTCATTAACTTAGAAATATATGTAATATCAACAGGGTAAAAGCTAGATTCCATTGCTACGACCGTTACTATAGCTACAGAAGTTGCAGCGAAAATCAATAGTGCTCCGGGAAGGTTATTTTTACTTTTTAAAATATGCATCACAGCTATAATCACAAATAGGCAGCCTGTAATAAGAGATAGTATTAGTAGTATAAAATTGGTAGTCTGAGGAATATTTAAAAAAGTCGTAGGAAGAAGTAGTATGATAGCAAGACTCAATCTATATAATGCTACTTTCCCGTACTTTCCCATACTTTCTTTTGCGATCTTGTAGACAAATATTTGCAATAGGACGAGTGATAACCATAATAGTACTGAAATAGTGAAATGACTTATATTTGGAAAATTTGTCCAATAACTGAGAAAAATGATGCCATAAATTTTTCCCAAAATCATGGTAATCATCAAGTTTGCTGCCAATAACAAGAGATAGCTCCAACGATTCCAAAGGTAGGCTAGAAATCCAATTAATAGATTAGTTACCAATAAGCTTCCCCACAAGATACCGTCGATGGCTTTGTTTTTTTCCATGGATGTATAGAAGTTTCTTTGATCTTGAATTGATATTTTAAAGTTTTTGAAAAAAGGTTTGTATATACGAATTAAGAGTCTTATGCTTTCTTCTGGTTCTATTTGCAAAGGAATAGCGTAGCCAGCCATTCGCACTTGGTAGGAAAGTTCGGATAGGCTTACACCCTGTCGATATGTTTTTTTGATTGTTTCATCGCGATAAATGTAAAAATCAATTTCAGAAATAAGTGGGCTTTTTACCGTCAAAAAAAGTTTCGCTATTGAGGGTAGTTTGTTTGTGATGTTACAGTTAAACCAATTGTTCTGAGCATATTCCAGGCCTTTTGTTGGTATGTTGTTGATTTTATTTAAAATATCGTCGGGATTAGCGATTCTCTCCAAAGTCATTGAATTACAATTTGTGGTTATTTCTTGTTTGTACTCGTAACGATCAATGCTAATAATTGCTGTTGCAGGTGTGATCCAAGCAAGCAAAAGCGAAGCAGTTAGTATGAAATGCAATACTTTCATAATGAACCTTTTTCTATTCTGCGAGGTGATCGGTATATGAGAGTTTTATTTAATGCCAATAGCTGGGTAAAAATTTTCCAGGATGAGCTTGGTTAGCAAAGTCAATTACCCCCACCTAAAGGAGGGGGCTTGTGAGGTGACTCGCAAGGGAGACTAGTTGACCAGACCACTAGCAA